>WGCB01000450.1 GCA_015494005.1 Caldilineaceae bacterium | reverse complement strand
AACTGAATCCGCCGGTTGGCGGAGAACTCGTTGCGGCGGACGGGCAAGCCAAGGGGTCGACTGGCGCCTCGCCCGTCCTGTTTGACAATTCCGCCAAGACAGGCATAATGGAAGCACCCCCTAGCTGACCCCGCTTTACGCATCCGCGTACCCGTGTCATCATCCGTCTCAGCTACACGAAACCTTCTTCACACATCCCATGGAGGAAAAACTATGCGCAACCGACTGTTCTGGATCGTTCCGCTACTGCTCCTGGCGGCCCTGGCCCTGGCGGCCTGCCCCGCGCCCCCGCCACCGGCTTCCCAGGGTGGCGGCGCCCAGGAGGCCGCGGCCACGGAAAGCACGGAGCTGAACCTGCTCTGCACGCCTCAGGTCCAGTGGTGTGAGGGCATGAAGGCCGAGTTCGAGAAGAAGTATCCCAACATCACCGTCAACTTTGTGCGCATGTCCAGCGGCGAGTCCTTGACCCGGCTGCGCAACGAGAAGGACAACCCCCAGTTCGACATCTGGTGGGGCGGCCCGGTGGACAGCTTCATCGCCGCCAAGCAGGAGGGCCTCCTCCAGGCCTACGACTCCCCCAACATGGCCAACATCAAGGACCCGGACCTGATGAAGGACGCGGACAACTACTGGGCCGGCGTCTACATCGGCTCCCTGGGCTTCGCCACCAACAAGAACTTCCTGGAAGAGAACCCGGGCGTGGAGCCGCCCCGCAGCTGGGACGACCTGCTGAAGCCCGAGTTCAAGGGGCAGCTCATGGTGGCCCACCCCTCCAGCTCCGGCACCTCCTACACCGCCCTCTGCACCATCCTGCAGATCAAGGGCGAGGACGCCGGCTGGGAGTTCCTGAAGAAGTACGCGGGCCAGGTGCTCCAGTTCACCAAGAGCGGCGCGGCCCCGGCCAAGTTCGTGGGCCAGGGCGAAGCCGCGGTGGGCATCGTCTTCTCCCACGACATCGTGGCCGAGATCGAGAAGGGCTCGCCCCTGGTCCTGAGCTTCCCCGAGGAGGGCACGGGCTACGAGATCGGCGGCATGGGCATCATCGCCGGCGCCAAGCATCTGGACGCAGCCAAGAAGTGGTTCGACTGGGCCCTGGAGCCGGAAACCCAGGAGCTGGGCCCCAAGTATGAGGCCTACCAGGCCCCCACGGTGAAGGGCGCCAAGGCCTCCCGCCCCGAGCTGCTGGAAGTGAACCTCATCGACTACGACTTCCAGTGGTGCGGCGAGCACAAGAAGGAATTCGTGGACAAGTTCACCAACGAGATCGCCGGCGCCGAGAACCTGAAGAAGTAACCTGCCAGCCCTGACTGGCCCCCGGGGATCCGGCGGATCGCGCAACCTTGATCTGCCGGATCCCCGGCCCTTTCCACTACCATGGCCCAAATCGCATCCAAACCCACGCCCACCCGTCGCCGCAACGGCCTGGCCGCCAACCTCTGGCGCCGCTGGCAGGAGATCCGCCTCATCGGCCAGGATCCGGTCCTGGCCATCGGCCTGCTCGTCGTGGGCATGTTCGTCTTCCTCTTCGTGGCTTACCCCCTGCTGCGAGTGGTCTGGCAAGGCTTCTTCGACCCGGTCAGCGGTGAGTTCAGCCTGGTCTACTTTCAGCAATATTTCGATCCCTACTATCAGGCCCACAACTGGCAGGTGGTGCGGGACACCTTGACCATGGGCCTGGCCACGGCCACCGGCGGCACCCTGCTGGGCTTCATCTTCGCCTACACCATGGTGCGCTGCAACGTGCCCGTGCCCCGCTTCTTCCATGTGCTGACCCTGCTGCCCACCATCTCGCCCCCCTTCGCCATCGCCATCGCCAGCATCCTCCTCTTCGGGCGGGCCGGCCTGGTGACCAAACGGCTCCTGGGCATGAACTTCAGCGCCGGGGTCAACGACATCTACGGCCTCGACGGCCTGGTCTTCGTGCAGATCATCACCTTCTTCTCCGTGGCCTACCTGATCATCCGGGCCATGCTGGAGCGCCTGGACCCGGCCATGGAGGAGGCGGCCCTGAGTCTGGGGGCCAGCAAGTGGCACATCTTCCGCACGGTGACCCTGCCTCTGCTCATCCCGGGGCTGGCCGGCTCCTTCCTCCTCCTCTTCGTGGAGTCCCTGGCGGACCTGGGCAACCCCCTACTCCTGGGGGGCAACACCACGGTCCTCTCGGTGGAGATCTTCCTGGCCATCAACGGCCAGTACGACCAGCAGAAGGGCGCGGCCCTCTCCCTGGTCCTGCTCATCCCCACCCTGACCGTCTTCCTGCTCCAGCGCTACTACGTGAGCCGTCGCTCCTACGTGGCGGTGACGGGCAAGCCCACCGGCGGCCAGCTCCTGGTCAAGGAGCCCCTGATCCGCTGGAGCTTCATCACCGGCACCTTCCTGACCCTGGCCCTGATCGTGGCCCTCTACGCCTCCATCCTCCTGGGCTCGTTGACCCGCCTGTGGGGCATCGACTACACGCCGGACCTGACCCACTACAGCGTGGCCCTCACCCGGGGGCTCAACGCCATCCTCTCCACCACCTTCCTCTCCGCGGTGGCCACGCCCATCGCCGGCCTCACTGGCATGATCATCGCCTTCCTGGTGGTGCGCAAGGCCTTCTCCGGCAAGGAAAGCCTGGACTTCGTCTCCAACCTGGGCGGCGCGGTGCCCGGGACCATCCTGGGCATCGGCTACATCGTGGCCTTCATCAACGCCCCCTTGATCGCCGTGGGCCTGATCTACGCCCTGCTGGCCGCCTACCTGGTGAGCAACAGCGTCCAGGGCTGGGGGAAGCGGGTGGCCATCCTGGCCGCGGGGACGGTCCTGGGCTACGGCATCGACTGGCTGCCCAGCATCCTCCAGTTCTCCGAGGATTCCTGGCGCTACCTGATGGCCGGGGCCTTCCTGATCCTGGGCCTGCTCGGCGCCCGAGGCGCCTCGCCGGAGCGGCGGCGCAACGTGGTGGGGGCCTTCCTGATCATGGCCGGCCTGCTGGTGATCTACAACCTGAGCCCGAGCGTGACCGATCCCCTGGCCGTCTGGGGGCGCCAGCTGCCCGGGACCGTCTGGCCCAAGGTGATCACCCGGCTGAGCACCTTCATCAAGGTCTTCACCCGGCCCACCATGGCCATCCTGGGCTTCACCTACCTGGTCCTGGGCGTCTACGCGGTGATGCAGGTGCAGCCTCGCCTGCGCCCCTGGCTGGCCGGGGGCATCCTGGCCCTGAACGCCGCCCTCATCTTCTTCGGCAAACCCCTGGCCCTGGTGGGCACACCCTACATCGTCATCGCCGCCTACGCGGTGCGCAGCCTGCCCGCCTCGGTCCGGGCTGGGGTGGCCGCCCTGCAGCAGATCGACCCGGCCATCGAGGAGGCCTCCACCAACCTGGGGGCAGATGCCCAGTACACCTTCCGGCACATCACCCTGCCCCTGATCCTGCCCGCCTTCATCGCCGGCCTCATCTTCGCCTTCGCCCGGCACATGACCAGCCTCTCTGCCATTATCTTCCTGACCACCGCGGAGTGGCCCATCCTCACGGTCTGGATCCTGAGCGAGGTGGAGCAGGGGGGCATGAGCGTGGCCGCGGCCTACTCGGTGATCCTCATCGCCATCGTGCTGGCGGCCATCGGCCTCATGTACCTCTTCCTGGGCCGGACCTTCGCCGGCGGCCAGGACGTGGACCTGACCCTGGGCGGCGGCTGATCCGCCCCCAGCACCCGACACCATCGACCACTTCACGGGAGTTTCGCCAGTGTTTCTGCAACTGGACAATCTGAGCAAAGTCTTTGTCAGCCGGGACGGCAGCGGGGAAGTGCGGGCCGTGGACGACGTGAGCTTGGGCATCGAGCAGGGGGAGTTCGTCACCCTGCTGGGGCCTTCGGGCTGCGGCAAGACCACCACCCTGCGCCTCATCGCCGGCTTCGAGTTCCCCACGGAGGGGCGCATCCTCCTGGAGGGCCAGGAGATCAACAACCTGCCCCCCAACCGGCGCAACATGGCCATGGTCTTCCAGAGCTACGCCATCTTCCCCCACCTGAGCGTCTTCGACAACATCGCCTACGGCCTGAAGATCAAGAAGCTGCCCTCCCAGGAGATCCGGAGCAAGGTGGCCCAGGCCCTGGAGATGACCGAGCTGACCGGCCTGGAGAACCGGGCGCCCAACCAGCTCTCCGGCGGCCAGCAGCAGCGGGTGGCCCTGGCCCGGGCCCTGGTCATGGAGCCCAAGGTGCTCCTCTTCGACGAGCCCCTAAGCAACCTGGACGCCAAGCTCCGGGTGCAGATGCGCAGCGAGATCCGGCGCATCCAGCAGGAGCTGGGCATCACCAGCGTCTACGTGACCCACGACCAGGACGAGGCCATGGTCCTCTCGGACAAGATCGTGGTCATGGACCAGGGGCGGATCCAGCAGGTGGGCACGGCCTTCCAGATCTACCGCCAGCCCGTGAACCGCTTCGTGGCCGACTTCATTGGTCAGGCCAACTTTCTGCCCGTGACCGTCCTGGGCCAGGAGGGGGACCAGTGGCAGGTGCGCCTGATGGACCAGGTCATCTCGGTGCCCCACGTGGCCGAGTACGCCTTCCAGCCCAACCAGGAGGCCACCCTGCTGGTCCGGCCCGAGTCCATCCGCCTGCACCCCCAGGCCAGCGGCGGCCCCATCACCCTGCCTGGGCGGGTCCACCGCACGGCCTACCTGGGCTCCCTGGCCGAGTACGACATCGACGTGGCCGGGCACCTCATGGGCGCGGTGGTCTACAACCCCGGGGAGGAAGACCTCTACCCCGTGGATTCCACCGTCTACCTGGAGCTGATCAGCGACAATCTGTACCTGCTGCCGGAGACGGGTTGAGGGGCAAAACTGAGGGTCGATTCGAGGTCGAAGAGGGGACGCGGGGCGATTGGAGGCTGGCGATCGGAGATTGAGGGGATTGGCTGGTTGGGGACCTGACCTCAGGCGCCCCCTGTCTCCGGGTCCCCATGACTGTCCTCCAGGAGTTCCCGCAGCACCTCTTTGGCTGCCTGGGCCGCCCGGGCCCGGTGGCTGATCCGGTTCTTGACCTCCGGCGGCAACTCCGCCATGGTGGCCCCCAGCTCCGGCAAGTAGAAGATGGGGTCGTAGCCGAAACCGTGGCTGCCCCGGGGTCGGTCTGTGATCACCCCCTCCACGCTTCCCTCTCGGGTGAAAACCCGGCCGTCGGGCAGGGCGATGGCCACCACACAGCGAAAACGGGCCGTCCGCTCCTCCGAAGGCACGCCCGCCAACTCCTCCAACAGCTTGCGCCAGCGCTCCTCGTCCGTGGCATCCGGCCCTGCGTACCGGGCCGAGAGCACCCCGGGCCGTCCGCCCAGCGCGTCCACCTCCAGACCGCTGTCATCCGCCCAGGTCCACAGCCCTGTGCGCTGGGCGGACGGC
>WGCB01000449.1 GCA_015494005.1 Caldilineaceae bacterium | reverse complement strand
GGGGCAGGGCCGTCCCAGGGGAAGGCTCCACCGGCTCCCCGTCGATGATCAGCTCGCTGGTGGGAGTGTGGGAGGCCCGCTGGTAGACCTGGGTGGTGGTAGGGCTGGCGTGGCCCAGCCGGGCCTGGACCTCCTTGAGGCCCGCGCCGGCCCGGAGCAGGTGGGTGGCGAAGCTGTGGCGCAGGGTATGGGGCGTCACATGGCCCTCGATGCCCACCTGGTTCACGTACTCCTTGATGATGAGCCAGAGCCCCTGGCGGGTCAGCCGCCGGCCCCGGTGGTTGAGGAAGAGGGCCCGCTCCTCCGGGTTCTTGGCGGCCAGGCGGGGACGGCTCTCCCCCAGGTAGCGCTCCAGGGCCCGGACCGCGTCCGGGTAGATGGGGACGGTGCGCTTGTGCTTGGCGTCCGTGCCGCAGGTGACCGTGGCGTTGGCCAGGTCCACGTCATCCACGTCCAGGTTCACTAGCTCCGTCACCCGCATGCCCGTGGCGTAGAGCAGCTCCAGGAGCGCCTTGTCCCGGATGGCCTTGGGGGTCTCTTCCCGGGTGGGAGCCGCCAGCAGCTGGTCCACCTGGGCGGGATCGATGGTGTGGGGCTGGTTCTTCTTCACCTTGGGAGAGACCAGCCTGGCCGTGGGGTCCAGGGCGATGCGTCCCTGCTGCTGGAGGAACTGGAAGAAGCTCTTCACCGAGGCGATCTTCCGGGCCACGGTGGAGGGGGCGTACTCCTTGCCCTTCAGGTAGAAGAGGTACTCCTGGATCACCATCTCGTCCACCTGGTTCCAGTCCTGGATGGAGACGCCGTCCGGCCGCAGGTAGGAGCCCAGGAACGTCAGAAACTGGTTGAGATCGTTCCGGTAGGCCGCGGCCGTGTTCTTGGTTTTTTCCTCCAGCAGGTACTCCAGGAAGCGAGTCACCTCTTGCCGCATTCTGTTCTCTCCAGGTGGCGCGTTGGCGTAGACAACAGAGAATTTTACCATAACGCGGCCCAGGCGCGAAACAGAATCGGAGGTTTTTTCGGATGAGGAGTGGACCAGCGGGGAACGGCGAGAGGAGGATGGGAAATTGGTAGACGGAAGCTGGTGACCGGATTCCGGCTCCGGGGGCAGCCTACACGGCCGACCGGTGGCTTCCGTCTACCGTTCATCGGCCCCGGGCCTCACGGCCGGCAGCAGCTGCCCGGCGAAGGAGTTCAGGAGCACGGTGCTGACGCTGGCGGCCATGGCGATCATGGCCCAGACCGGGTGCACCAGCCCGGTGACGGCCAGAGGCACGCCGATGCCGTTGAAGGCGAAGGCCAGGACCAGGTTCTGGACGGTCTTGCGGTAGGAGCGGCGGCCGATGTGGTAGGCATCCACCACCGCGGTGAGGCGCTCCCCCACCAGCACGATGTCCGAGGACTCGATGGCGATGTCCGTGCCAGCCCCGATGGCGATGCCGATGTCCGCCTGCATGAGGGCCGGCGCGTCGTTGATGCCATCCCCCACCATGGCCACCCGGCGCCCCTGGGCCTGCCGCTCCCGCACGGCCTCGGCCTTCTCCCCAGGCAGCACTTGGGCCATCACGTCCTGGATGCCCACGCTGGCGGCCACGGCCCGGGCGGTGGCCCAGTTGTCCCCGGTGATGAGCACCGGCTCGATGCCCAGGGCCCGGAGCTGGCTCACGGCCTCGGCCGCGTCGGGCTTCAGGGTGTCGGCGATGGCCAGGATGCCCAGGAGGCGACTGTCCCGGGCCACGCCCACCACGGTCTTGCCCGTCTCCTCCAGGGAGCGCACCCGCTCCTGGACGGGCGCCAGCTCCACCCCTTCCTCGGCCAGGAAACGCAGGCTGCCCACCAGGGCGGACCGCCCTTCCACCTGGGCTCGGATGCCCTTGCCGGGGATGGCCTGGAAGTCGGAGACGGAGGGGGGCATCACGCCGTCCGCCAGGGCCCGGTCCACCACAGCCCGGCCCAGGGGATGCTCCGAGGGGAACTCCACCCCGGCGGCCAGGGCCAGGAGCTCCTGGGAGGGGACGCCCTCCACCGGGACCAGGTCCACCACCTGGGGTTTGCCCACGGTGAGGGTGCCGGTCTTGTCGAAAAGGACCTGGTCGATCTCCTTCAACACCTGGAAGGCCTCGCCAGAGCGGAGGAGGATGCCCTTGCGGGCCGCTTCGCCCCCGCCCCGGATGAGGGCCAGGGGCGTGGCCATACCCAGGGCGCAGGGGTAGCCCATGACGAAGACGGCCAGGCCCGCGAAGATGGCTCGGCTCACGTCCATCTGGCCCGTCACCAGCCAGCTGCCCAGGGTCCAGATGAGCAGGCCGGCCCCGGCGAAGAGGATGACCCCGGGCACGTAGTATTTGAGCACCAGGTCCACCAGCTGCATGATGCCTGGCTTCATGGCCCGAGCCTCCTCGATGTAGCGGGCCACCTGCTGCAGGAAGCTCTCCTCCCCCACCTGGGTCACCTCCACCACCAGGCTGCCAGACTGGTTGATGGAGCCGCCGATGACCGGGCTGCCTGGCTCCTTCTCCACAGGCAGGGACTCCCCGGTGACGATGCTCTCGTCCACGCTGGAGGCGCCCTCGGTCACCACCCCGTCCACGGGGATGCTCTCCCCTGGGCGCACCCGCACCTGGTCCCCGGGCTGGACCTCTTCGATGGGCACCTCCACCTCCTGGCCGTCCCGGATCACCCGGGCCACGGCCGGCTGCAGATCCAGGAGGCGGCGCACGGCCTGGGAGGCCCGGGTCCGCACCAGGAGAGAGGTGTAGCCGGAGAGGATGTGGTAGCTGGTGATGAAGACCGCCACACCGAAGAAATCGGGCACGGGGAAACGGGCCAGGATGGGGTTGTCCAGGAGCTGGCCCGCCAGGCCGATGAAGCCTCCCAGCAGCCCGGCGAAGGCCCCCAGCTCCAGGAGGACGTGCTGGTTGAGGATGCGCCGACGCAGGGAGTGGAAGGCCATGGAGAGGATGTACCAGCCTGGGCCGAAGACCGTGGCCAGGGCCAGGCTCATCATGATCCACTTGAACCAGGGGCGGCGGATGCCCAGCCACATGGCCAGCATGAGCAGGGCCGCCATGCCGGTGAAGACCCCAGCCAGGAGGAGGCGCTGTTTCTCCCGGGCCAGCTCCTCCTCCTGCTCCTCGTAGGCCCGCACCTTGTCCGGGTCCCGGATGGTGTAGCCCAGGCTGCGCAGGGTCTCCATCAGCTCCTCGGGCTGGCGCTTGCTGGGGTCGTACTGGATGAGGGCTTCCTCGTGGGCCAGGCTCACGTGGACCGCGGCCACCCCATCCATGCGGCCCAGGGCTCGCTCGATGGTGGCGGTGCAGAAGGAGCAGCTCATGCCCCCGACTTTGACTTGCAGTTTATCGACAGTCACGGAAGATGCCTCCGAGAGAACAGGCTGGATGGAAATCGCTCCAGCAGATAACGAACATGCGCACGAAATCGAGGCGCAACCGGGCTCGGTTCACTCCTGGCCCCGCGCGCATCAGACCGTGTACTGGCCGGCGAAGGAGAGGATCAGCTCCCCCGCACCCAGGAGGATCAGCAGGCTGCCGGCCACCAGGTAGAAGGTGGTGCGATGGCGGCGGGCCACCTCCACCAGCCAGTTGTTGGCCTTCTCGAAGAAGGTGGCGGCCAGGAGAGGCAGGCTCAGCCCCACGCCGAAGACGAAGAGGGTGACACCCCCCAGCCACCACTGGCCCAGGAGCACCGTCTCCGCCAGCAGTCCCAGGACCAGAGGCCCCACGCAGGCGGAGATGTCCAGCCCGAAGACTGCACCCAGGCCCAGGATGCCCAGATCCCCGGAGAGGGCCTTGCTGCCCAGCAGGCTGAAGCCGGGCAGGGGCAGGGGGCGAAAGCGCTGGACGATGAAGACGATGCCCAGGAGGATCAGCCCCACGTTGATGGCCATCTGGTAGCGCCAGGCGTAGACCTGCAAGGTTTGCCCCAGGAGGCCAAAGGCCAGGCCCAGGAGGGTGAGCAGGGCCGCTCGGGACGCCGAGAAGAGCATCCAGTCCCGGATGCGCCGGGCCCGGGGCTTGCCGGCCACCACGCCCAGGAAGACGGAGTTGATGCCCAGGGCGCAGGGGGTGAAGGCCCCGCCGATGCCCAGGGCCACAGGAATGATGAGAACAGAGAGAATCAATGACATGGGTGTGCTGCTCCGTGATGGGTGGTTGCGAAATGGCTTGGGTCCATGGCGCCGGCCGGCTCAGGCGGTGACCTCCGTCACCTCGTAGCCGAGCCAGTCCAGCTGCTGGGTCACCTGGCCCAGATCCAGGCGCTGGGCGTCGATGACCAGGCGGATCTCCTGGGTCTTGTGGCTGGCGTCCACCCGCTGGACGCCCGGCAGCTGCTGCAGGAGGAAACGCACGCTCTTCTCGCAGCTGGCGCAGTGGAGTTTCTGCTTGCCCACCACTTTGAACACCCGGGTCTCGATGTTCATCCGGTTCCCCTTCCGCGCCCGCAGGCGCCAATGCTCTGGGATCGTTCCACGGCTGATCGACGGTCACTCACCGGCGGATACCGGGGCCGCCTGGATGAGGTGGCAGACGCAACCCTCCTCGACCGCCGGGCTCTCGGGGAGCAGATGGGCCGTCTCGGCCTGGATCTGCTCCAGCTCCTGCTTGAGCTGGGCCAGCGCGGCCATGCGCCGGTCGATCTCGGCGATCTTGGCCCGAATCTGCTCCAGCACGTAGCGGCAGGGCGCCTCGCCCCGCTCCCGGAAGGCCAGGACCTCCCGGATCTCGTCCAGGCTGAAGTCCAGGGCCCGGGCTCGGGTCACGAAGCGCAGGCGCTCCAGGTCCCCCGGGCCGTAGTGCCGGTAGCCGTTGGCAGCCCGGGGCGGGGCGGGCAGCACGCCGATGGCCTCGTAGTAGCGGATGGTGGGAGGCGTCACCCCTGCAGCCCGGGCCAGTTCACTGATGCGCATCGCTCGCTCCTTTCTCCCCAGCTTCTTCTGCACATTTTCTCAAGTCCTGCTTTCAGGTCAAGTGACGATGCGGGCCCTCTCCTGGAGAGCCTGCATCCACTGGTTCCCAGTCTAAACCATCAAGCTACTTGAATGTCAAGCCCGGAACTTTCGTTTCTGGCGGACGTACTAGAAATAGGCCCTCGGGGCCTGGGAGGAGTCCAGGAGGAAGATCCCTGGCCCGCGTCCTGTGCCATCTGCGCGCAGGTGTGGCAGATGGAGCGATCCGGCGACGGGCATGGACAAACCCGACGCCTTTCCGAACGCAAGAGAAGTTGGTGGCTCGGGGAAGTTGTGCTATAACCCTTGGCATCGCGAAGTTGGAAGACGGAGGATGCGAACGTGCAGCGCATCCCAGGGAGCAGTGAAGTGGCAACCAACCCCAACTTCCCACTTCCAACTCCCAACTCCCCGCCGCAGCAACATTGCAGCACCAACATTGTAGCAACAAGGAGACGAACGTGCGTGTATTGATGCTCACATGGGAATATCCGCCGTACGTCGTCGGTGGCATGGGCAAACATGTGGCCGAGCTCACCCCGGCCCTGGCCCGCCAGGCCGCCCAGGACGCTTCCTTCCACCTGGATCTGGTGACCACCCGCCTGGGCGGGGGCGAGGCCGTGGAACGCCTCCAGGACCGGGTGGCGATCCACCGGGTGGAGACACCGCCCATGGATCCCCAGGACATGTACAACAGCGTCATCGCGGCCAACCAGCCCCTGATGGAGAAGGCCATCCAGCTGGGTGAGGAGCATTCCTACGACCTGATCCACATCCACGACTGGCTGGTGGGGGAGGCGGGCATCGCCCTGAAGCACCGCTGGAAAACCCCGCTGGTGCCCACCATCCACGCCACGGAGCGGGGACGCCACCAGGGTCACCTGCCCAGCCGCACCAGCTACCACATCGACCGCATGGAGTGGCGCCTCTGCTACGAGGCCTGGAAGATCATCGTCTGCAGCCGCTACATGGCCCAGGAGCTCCAGGCCTTCTTCCAGGCCCCGGCGGACAAGATCGTGGTCATCCCCAACGGGGTGGACGTGACGCCCTTCCGCAACCACGACGGGGCCACCCTGGCCCGGCTGCGCCGCCTCCACGCGCCCAACGGGGAGCCCCTGCTCTTCTTCGTGGGACGCATGACCCACGAGAAGGGCATCCAGAACATCATTCGGGCCATGCCTCGCATCTTGGAGAAGTACCCGGACGCGGTGCTGCTGGCCGCCGGCCGGAACGGAGAGCGCTACCTGCCTCTGGCCCAGGAGCTGGGGGTGGCGGACCGGGTGCGCTTCCTGGGCTACGTCAGCGACGAGGAGCGGAACGCCCTCTACCGCATCGTGGACGCGGCCATCTTCCCCAGCCTGTACGAGCCCTTCGGCATCGTGGCGCTGGAGGCCATGGCGGCAGGAACCAACGTGATCGTCAGTGATGTGGGGGGACTGGGCGAGGTGATCACCCACCAGGAGAACGGCCTCACGGTCTACCCGGACGATCCGGAGAGCATCGCCTGGGCCGTGGATCATCTCTTCCAGGATCCGGAGGCCGCGGCCCGGCGCCGGGAGCGGGCCAGCTGGCAGGTGGAGACCCAGTACAGCTGGGACCGCATCGCCGCGGCCACCCTGGCCGTCTACCGGGAGGTGGTGGCCGAGCGGCAATTGGTCCAGTGGTAGCCATAGATTCCGGGAAACTTGAAGTTTCCCGGAATCTGTCACGGAATCTCAGCCGCGAATCCGTTCGTAGACCACCGGCAGAGGCGGGACAGGCTCGTCGCTGAGGGTGTAGGCGGCCTGGAGGCGAGCCACGGCCATGTCCGCGCCGGCCTGGTTCCCCGCGTGGACCTGGCAGAGGGGCTGGCCGGCCTCCACTCGGTCCCCCACCTTGGCCTGGACCACCACGCCCACCCGGTGGTCGATGGGGTCGCCCTTTTTGTGGCGGCCGCCTCCCAGGTCCACCACGGTGAGGCCCACCTCCCGGGCGTCGATGGAGGCCACGAAGCCGGCTCGGGGCGCGGTGACGTCCACCACCAGGGGCGCGGCGGGCAGCTTCTCTGGCTGGTCCACCATGGCCACATCCCCGCCCTGGGCGGCCACGAACTCCCGGAACTTGCGGAAGGCCGCGCCGGAGCGAATGGCCTCCCGCACCTGGTTTTTGAACTCCTCTGGCAAGTCCGTTGACCCCTCTCCCACCGGGGCGGCGACGCCCTGACCCTGGGAACTCCCCGCTCGTTTCCCCAGCCAGAGCATCTCGCCGGCCACCTGCTCCACCAGGGTCTGGAAATCGTCCGGGCCCTGGCCGTGGAGGGTGGCGATGGCCTCTTTGACCTCCAGGGCGTTGCCCACGGCCCGGCCCAGGGGCTGCTCCATCTGGGTGATGAGGGCGGTCATGAGGCGGCCGGCCCGGCTGCCGATGGCCACCATGAGGCGGGCCAGCTTCTCTGCCTCCTCCAGGGTCTCCATGAAGGCGCCCCGGCCGCACTTCACGTCCAGGACGATGGCGTCCGCGCCGGCGGCCAGCTTCTTGCTCATGATGCTGCTGGCGATGAGGGGCAGGCTGGGCACGGTGCCGGTGACGTCCCGCAGGGCGTAGAGTTTCTTGTCCGCGGGGGCCAGGTTGGCGGTCTGGCTGGCCACCACCAGGCCGATCTCCCGGAGCTGGCGGCGGAACTGCTCCTCGCTGAGCTCTGGGCTCCAGCCGGCGATGCTCTCCAGCTTGTCGATGGTGCCGCCGGTGTAGCTCAGGCCCCGGCCACTCATCTTGCCCACGGGCAGGCCGCAGGCGGCCACGATGGGCGCCACGGCCAGGGTGGTCTTGTCCCCCACGCCGCCGCTGGAGTGCTTGTCCACGATGACCGTGCCCGGGGGCAGGCCCAGGTGGGGGTCCAGCATGTCGCCGCTCTCGGCCATGGCCAGGGTGAGCTCCGTGGTTTCTGGCGGGGTCATGCCCTGGAAGTAGACGGCCATCGCCCAGGCGGCCACCTGGTAGTCGGGGATCAGGTCCTGGACGAAGCCGTTGATGAAGTAGCGGAGCTCCTCCCGGGTGTGCTCGCCGCCGTCGCGCTTCTTGACGATGATCTGGACCGGGTTCAGGCTGGGGCTGGTGGAGATCATGGCAAAGCTCCTTTCCTGGGGCGGGGGTGGAACGGATTGGCTGGGGAAAGCGTACCGCGAAAGTGGGGTCCGAGGCAAGAACAAAACCCGATTGATAGAAATCACGCCCCTCTTTTGACGTCCCCCTCCCCCTTTGCTACAATGATTGGATGCCGTTTAGGGGAGTTGGAAGATAGAAGTTGGAAGATAGAAGTTGGAAGATGGGAGTTGGAAGTTGGCGATGCGACGACTCCCATTCAACGAATCAACCAAGCAACCAATCCACAGCCCAAACCAACCATGACCGAAACCATCACCATCATCGGCGGGGGCCTGGCCGGGACGGAAGCAGCCTGGCAGGCGGCCAACCGAGGTGTTCATGTCACACTCTACGAGATGCGGCCCAAGCGCCCCACCCCGGCCCATGTCACGGATCGGCTGGCGGAGCTGGTCTGCAGCAACTCCATGGGCAGCACCCTGCCGGATCGGGCCCTGGGCATCCTGAAGAACGAGATGCTGCGCATGGGCAGCCTGATCATCCGCACGGCCTACAAGCACGCCTTGCCGGCCGGAGGCGCGCTGGCCGTCAGCCGGGAGGACTTCGCGGAGGAGGTCACCCGGCTCATCCAGGGGCACCCCAACATCCAGGTGATCCGGGAGGAGGTGACCCGCATCCCAGAGGGGCCGGTGATCGTGGCCACGGGCCCCCTGACCAGCGACGCGCTGACCCGGGAGCTCCAGAAGCTGACCGGGCGCTACCTCTACTTCTATGACGCCATGGCGCCCATCGTCACCGCGGAGAGCATCGACATGTCCATCGCTTTCCGCCAGAGCCGCTACGACCGGGACAGTGCGCTGGGGGACGGGGCCGGGGACTACATCAACTGCCCCATGAACAAGGAGGGGTACGAGGCCTTCGTGGAGGCGCTCCTGGCCGCGCCCCGCATGGAGCTGAAGGGGGCGGACAAGGAGCTGGAGCGCTACTTCGAGGGGTGCATGCCCATCGAGGTGCTGGCCAGCCGGGGCAAGGACGCCCTGGCCTACGGCCCCATGCGACCGGTGGGCCTGCGGGATCCCCGCACGGGCAAGCGGCCCTACGCGGTGGTGCAGCTGCGCCAGGACAACGTGGCCGGCACCCTCTACAACCTGGTGGGCTTCCAGACCAACATCAAGTGGGGGGCCCAGAAGGAGATCCTGCGCATGATCCCGGGCCTGCAGCAGGCGGAGTTCGTGCGCCTGGGCCAGATGCACCGCAACACCTTCATCAACAGCCCGACCCTGCTCCACCCCACCCTCCAGTTCCGGGAGCGGGCGGACCTCTTCTTCGCCGGGCAGATCACTGGCACAGAGGGGTACGTGGGCAGCACCATGGGCGGGCTGGTGGCCGGGATCAACCTGGTGCGCCTGCTCCGGGGAGAGCCTCTGCTCACCCTGCCCCGGACCACCATGACCGGCGCGCTGCTCCACTACATCACCCACGCGGAGCCGGAGGAGTTCCAGCCCATGAAGGCCAACATGGGCCTCCTGCCCGAGCTGCGTCCCCGGGTGCGGAACAAGCGCCAACGCTACGCGGCCTACGCGCAGCGGGCCCACCAGGATCTGGAACGCTACCTGGAAGAGATGGGGTTCGAGTCGGTGTTCTCTGAGGAGAAGTTGGGAGCTGGGAGGTAGAAGTTGAGGAGCTGAGTGAAGGAGAAACGGGGGATTGGGCCAGCGAACAACTGCCCAATCCCCCTGTTTTTATTCGCTGACCTCCGCCAGCTTGACGTTGGTCTCCTCCAGGCCGATGGTGTACCGCTCCATGTCCCCGAAGTAGGCCCGGTCGTACTCCTCGCCCTCGAAAGTGCCGGTGAAGAGCCAGCGCTTGGTGTACTCCATGGAGACCAGCATGCCCGTGCGCTGATCGTAGCAGGTCTTCCCCTCGTAGACCGCGGTCCAGCCGTTGGCCTCCTCCACCTCCGCGCTCTGGGGCTCGGAGCACCAGGCCAGCACCTTCCGCCCATCGGGCAGGGTGTAGAGGCTGTTGGCCTCCCCGGGCTCCTCCCCCACCCAGTAGTTGAAGAAGAAGAGTTCACTGTCGTTGCTGTACCGCTCCTCTCCGGTGAAGCGGTCGATCTGGTGCACCCAGGTGGCCGGCTCCCCGCAATCCCCCTGCCAGCTCACCTGCCGCTCGATCTCCAGCCAGCGTTTGTCCTCCGCGTTGCGGACCAGCGCCTGGATCTCGCCCTCGCACTTGGGCACCACGCAGCGCTGGGAGTCGCACTCGTAGTCCACGGACCAGACCGCCGTCAGATCCCCGGGGAAGAGCTCGCCCACCACCGGCAGTTCATCGCCAGGACCCTCCACGTTCACCACGATGTTGGAGATCCAGGCGACCTGGGTGGCCTCGTCCTCCCCGTCCTCCGGCCCGCGCACGCAGCAGATCTGCCACCAGCTGCTGTCCCCGTTGCGGCCGATGGCCTGGAAGGAGGCCCCTCGCTTGGCCCCGGCGATGACCGGGAAGTTGGTGCCCGGTCCGCTGCGGATGTTCACGCTGCGGTTGCGCACGGTGACCGTCACCTCCGGCAGGGGCGTGGGCGTGGGGATGACCACCGCGGCCTCCTCCAGGGCGCCGCCCTCCTCCTGGGAGGCAGCGGGCTGCCCGGAGAGGCTGGCGTCCGCGGGGACGGCGAAGAGGGGATTGGTCGCGTTGGGGTCCGCCACGCACCCGCTGAGGAGGACGCCCAGCACACCCAGGGCCAGGAGCAGCCACAGCCCGGTCCGGGGGATGGGAAAAACTGGCAGAACACGCCGAGGGGAAGGATTGGGATCCAGATGCTCGATCATGGGGCCTCGCCTGTGGATGGAGTGGATGGATGGTCGGCTGAAGATGCACAAATTATAGAAGATGGGGAGAGAGAAACCAAATCGTCCCGACCAAATTTGTGGATGGGTAGACGGGAGACAGAAGACGGAAGACGGTAGACGGTAGACGGAAGACAGTGGTCGTGAAACCAGGGCCACCTTGTCATCCAGTCTCCTTGTCTCCCTGTCTCCCTGTCTCCCTGTCTCCTTGTCTCC
>WGCB01000448.1 GCA_015494005.1 Caldilineaceae bacterium | reverse complement strand
GGGTGGCGAAACCCCCGATCCCGTTCTATACTATACCAGCCAAACCGCGGAGTGCAGGTTAAAATCATCTAAAAATTGCTGCTCTGTTTGTTGCGGCGTTTCGTCTCACTTTCAGACCGCTCAGGGAGCCCGCCCATGACCTTCCAACCCCACCTGTTCCATCCCCGTGTCCTCGCCCCCAACCCGGAGGCCCGCCGGCCCATCCTGCAGATCCTGGAGGCGGCCCTGGCTGCCGTGGACCCCCACCAGGCCGTGGCCGCCCACCTGAAGCGCCAGGATGGCCTGCTCCAGGTCGGGGAGGGCCGCTACGCCCTGGACGACTACCGCCGGCTCCTGGTCCTGGGGGCGGGGAAGGCGGGAGCGCCCATGGCCCAGGCTGTGGAGAGCATCCTGGGGGATCGCATCGCGCAGGGGCTGGTGGTGGTGAAGGAGGGATACGCAGCCCCCACGGAGCGGGTCACCCTGGTGGAGGCCGGCCATCCCGTGCCCGACGAGCGGGGCGTGGCCGCGGGGCGACGCGTCCTGGCCCTGGCCCAGGACGCGGGTCCGGATGACCTGGCCCTGGTGCTCATCTCCGGCGGGGGCTCCGCGCTGCTGGTGGCCCCTGCCCCGGGCCTCACCCTGGCCGACCTCCAGGCCATGAACCGGCTGCTCCTGGCCTGCGGGGCCACCATCCAGGAGATCAACACCCTGCGCAAGCATTGCAGCGCGGTGAAGGGCGGTCAGCTGGCCCGGGCCCTCTACCCGGCCACAGCCATCACCCTGGTGCTCAGCGACGTGGTGGGCAGCCCCCTGGATGTCATCGCCAGTGGCCCCACCGTGCCCGACCCCTCCACCTGGGCCGACGCCTGGGCCGTGGTGGAGCGCTACGGCCTGGCCGACAAGCTCCCCCCAGCCGTCGTCACCCGGCTGCTGACCGGCCTGCGCGGGGAGATCCCGGACACGCCCAAGCCCGGGGATCCCATCTTCGAGAAAGTGCGCACGCTCATCGTGGGGGAGAACCGGGTGGCGGCCCTGGCGGCCTTGGCGGAGGCCCGGAAGCTGGGCTACAGCAGCCTGCTCCTCACCACCTTCCTGGAGGGCGAGGCTCGGGAGGTGGGGGGCTTCCTGGCCGCTCTGGGCAAAGAGGTGCAGGCCAGCGGCCATCCGCTGACGCCACCGGCCTGCCTGGTCCTGGGCGGGGAGAGCACGGTGACCCTGGGCCAGTCGCCGGGCAAAGGGGGGCGCAACCAGGAGGCGGCCCTGGCCGCGGCCCTGGCCCTGGAGGGCACAGCGGGGATCCACGTGGCCTGCCTGGCCACCGACGGCACGGACGGCCCCACGGACGGGGCCGGCGGCCTGGTGGACGGCTCCACCCTGGCCCGAGGCCGGGCCCTGGGCCTGGACGGGGAGGCCCATCTGCGCCGCCACGACGCCTACCCCTTCCTGGAGGCCGTGGGCGACCTCCTGGTCACTGGCCCCACCCGCACCAACGTGAACGACCTGCTCCTGGTCCTGGTGGAAGAAAAGTGACCGGGGCCAGAGGGCTTGCGCGGACCTCACTCCTCCAGCCAGAATTCCTCCTCCCGCAGCTCGTTCATGGCCTCGGGCAGAAGCTCCAGCAGATCCCCGGCCAGGGCGCCAGCCGGCCCCACCAACTGCTCGCAGATCTCCCCAGCCCGGCCGTGGAGCCAGGCCCCCAGGCAGGCCGCCTCGAAGAGGGGCAGCCCCTGGGCCAGGAGGCCGGTGATAGCCCCGGCCAGCACGTCCCCGGTGCCGGCGGTGGCCAGGGCCGGGGTGGCGATGGGCAGCACGGCCAGCCGCCCGTCCGGGTGGGCGATGACCGTGTAGGGGCCCTTGAGGAGCACCACCGCGCCCCACTCCTGGGCCTTCTCCCGGGCCAGGTCCCAGCGGTTGGCCGTCACCTCCTCCACGGAGAGGCCGCAGAGTCGGGCCATCTCCGCGGGGTGGGGGGTGAGGATCACCCGCTCCGGCAGCAGCTCTGGCCAGTTCTCCAGCTTGGCCAGGCAGTTGAGGCCGTCCGCGTCCAGGACCAGGGGCGGCAGGCGGGGCGGCGTCTCCGAGGCGTTCTCCTGCCGGGGGCTGGGCCCGAAGGTGGGGCCCGGCTTGGACGGCTTCGAGCCCGGCTCCTCGTCCGGCGCCTCCGCCTCCTGGCCCCCCGAGGTCTCCAGCACGCTGCGGAAGGTGGAGGGCAGCACCGAGTGTTTGGCCCCCTCCCCCTGGCTGAGGAGGGCGCGCAGGAAGTCCTGGGCCGACTCCTCCTGGGTCAGGCCGCAGCCCACCAGGAGCGCGTCGTAGCCGCCCAG
>WGCB01000447.1 GCA_015494005.1 Caldilineaceae bacterium | reverse complement strand
TCCCGGAGAAGGGCCTGGAGACCCTGTTGGAGGCCCTGGCCCAGCTCCAGGAGAGGGAGCCCGCCCACCAGCTCTCCCTGACCCTGGTGGGGAATGGCCCTTCCCTGGCGACGCTGCAGAGACAGGTGACTCACCTGGGCCTGGGGGGACGGGTCACTTTCCTGGGCCCCATGATGCCGGAGGAGGTGGCGGAACAGCTCTGCACCTTCCACGCTCTGGTCCTGCCCAGCCGCACCACGCCGGTCTGGAAGGAGCAGCTGGGCCGGGTGCTCCTGGAGGCCATGGCCGCGGGCGTGCCGGTGATCGGCTCCGACTCCGGCGCCATCCCGGAGGTCATCGACCAGGCCGGGCTGCTCTTCCCGGAGGGGGACGCGACGGCCCTGGCGGATCGGCTGGCCCAGCTGGCCGGGGACCCGACGCTCTGGGCCGAGCTGCGGCGTCGAGGGCTGGCCCGGGCCCAGGAGTACAGCCAGGTGCGGCTGGCCGAACGCACCCTGGCCTTCTACCAGGAGCTGCTGGCATGAACGCGCCCACCCGCCCGATCCCCGCCAGCGTGGTGATCCTCTCCTACAACACCCGGGAGCTGACCCTGGACTGCCTGGCCCACTTCGCGGAGCCGATCCTGGACCGGGGCTGGCAGGTGATCCTGGTGGACAACGGCTCCACCGACGGCACTGCGGAGGCGGTGGCGGCCCGGTTCCCCCGGGTGCAGCTGATCCCCAGCCCGGAGAACCGGGGCTACGCGGCGGGGAACAATCGGGGCCTCCGCCAGGCCAGGGGCGAGGTCGTCATCCTCCTCAACAGCGACGTGCAGACGACGCCGGAGGCCCTCCAGGCTCTGGTGGATTACCTGGCCGCCCACCCGGACGTGGCCGCGGTCTCTGCCGGGCTGCGCACGCCAGACGGCCAGCCCCAGGCCTTCGCCTTCGGGGACGAGCCCAGGCCAAGCTACCTCCTGCGCCGGGGCCTGGGGCGGCTGTTGGGTCGCGCCCCCCTCCACGACTGGGCCGTGGACCATCCCGTGGACGTGGACTGGGTCTCCGGGGCCTGCCTGGCCGTGCGCCGGGCGGCCCTGGCTCAGGTGGGGCTGCTGGACGAGGGCTTCTTCCTCTACTTCGAGGACGTGGACTGGTGCCTGCGCATGCGCCGAGCGGGCTGGCGGGTGGTCTACCACCCGGGCATCCCGGTGGTCCACCTGGGGGGCGCCAGCGAGCCGGGGCGGTCCGCAGCCAACCGGCTTTACTACCAGAGCATGGCTCGCTTCTACCGCAAGCACTACGGCCGGCTGTGGGGATGGGCCATCCACGCCCTGGGGCTTGGCTACCGGCTCCTCCTGGGGGCAAAAGGGGCAGGCCAGTGAGCAAGCAGGGACTTTTCTGGCGAGGCATCGCACTCCTGGCCCTGGCCATCCACGGGGGGACGGCCCTCCTGCGCCTGGACACCTTCTGGCCCTATCCCAAACTGGTGGACTTCGGGGCTTTCTACGCGGCCGCCGCCGCCATGCGCCAGGGCCTCTCGCCCTATTTCCCCGACGCGGCCTTCGTGGACGCGCTGCGGACCGCCTCGGGGATGCCCTTCCATCCGCCGCCCGTTTTCAATCCGCCCCCTTGGCCCTTCCTGCTCCAGCCTTTGACCTTGTTGCCCTTCCCCACGGCTGCCTGGGCCTGGCTGCTCCTGCAACTGGCCATCCTCGCCTGGTGCGGCCGTCGCCTGGCAGAGCTGGCAGGCATCGACGGGATCGGACGCTGGGCCGTCCTGGCCGTGACCGTCACCTTCGGCCCCGTCTTCCTGGACCTGACCCTGGGGCAGACCAGCACCGTGCTGCTCCTGGCCGCCCTGGTGATCGGTCGCAGCCTGTCCACGCCGGGCCGGCAAACCCTGTTCCGCGGGGCGGCAGGCCAGGCACTCGCCGTGGCGGCGAAGCTCTATCCGGCTTTCTGGACGGGCGCCCTCGTTCTGCGGCGGCGCTGGCGAACCTTGGCCCTGTCCCTGCTGCTGACCGGGGCCATTTTCCTGGCGGTGAGTTTGGCCCAGCCAGAGACAAGCCTGCGCTACTGGCGGGCGTATCTGCCTGCCCGGGTCACCGCTGCCACGGAGCAGGTGAACGTGGACGACCAGGCATGGATGGCCTGGTGGGCGCGGCTGACCCTGCCCCAATCCTTCGCGGTCCCAGGGCTGAACCCCAACGAGCGACATCCAGTCCGCTGGGACCCCGCCTGGGATCTGGCCCCGGCGGCGGTGCGGACAGCCGGGTACCTGATCCTGACGGCCGTGGCCGGAGCGACCGTGTGGACCCTCTGGCGCACCCGGCCGGAAGCGGACGAACCAGCCTTCTACCTGTGGGTGCTGCTGGGGCTCCTGGCCTTCCCCCACATGGAGCGCTACAACCACGCCCTCCTGCTGCCGGCCATGGCCTGGCTGTGGGGACAGGGGGAGCGGGGCCGTCGCATCGCGGTGACGGGCTATCTCCTGGCCGGCGCGGCCCGGCTGACCCACCTGTGGGTGCTGGTGCTGCCCTGGCCGTGGGCGCCCCTGGCCACGGGATCCGGCGTCCTGGCCGTGCTGCTGTTGATGGCTGGCATGGTCCAGGCCCTTCCCCGACCGACACCGGGAGGTGGGACGTGAGCCATTTCGTCCTGGATGCACGCACGGCCACGGCCCACTTCCCGGGCATCGGACGCATGGTCCGCAACCTGGCGCCGGCCCTGGCCGCCCAGCTGGCCCCGGAGGAGGCTCTGACCCTCCTCTGGAACCCGACGGATCCCACGGCCTGGGACCCATCCCTCCTGGCCGGTCCCCAGGTGACGGTGGCGCCTGCCCCGGTCTCGCCTTTCTCCCTCCGCCAGCAGTGGACCCTTCCCCGGCTGCTGCGGCACCTGGTGGAGAACACTCGCGCCCAATTCCCCAATCGCCCGCTCGCTCCGCCCCCCTCCCTCTACCACAGCCCCTACTACCTCATGCCCTACCGGCCAGGCCTGCCCACGGTGGTGACCCTCCACGATCTGATCCCCCTGCTCTTCCCCGAGACCGTCTCCTGGCGCGCCCGGCTCCTCTTTCGGCTGACCACCTGGCTGGCTCTACGCGCCGCCCAACACGTGATTACCGTCTCCCAGGTCAGCCGCCAGGATCTACTGGCCCACTTCTCCCTCCACCCCCAGCAGGTGACCGCCATTCCCCATGCCCCAGAGAGCCATTTCCGTCCCCAGCCCCGGGAGGAGGTGGCCCGGGTGCGGCGGAAGCTCGGCCTGCCCTCGGAGTACCTGCTCTACCTGGGCATCAACAAGCCCCACAAGAACCTGCTCACCCTGGTGGAGGCCTTCGCTCGGGTGACGGCCCAGGGCCCCACGCCGCCCCTGGCCATCGCCGGGGCCTGGGACCCACGCTACCCCCAGGCCAAGCAGCGGGTCCGAGAGCTGGGGCTGGAGGGCCGGGTGCGCTTCCTGGGGCCGGTGGCGGAGGATGACCTGCCGGGCCTCTACAGCGGCTGCACCGCCTTCCTCTTTCCCAGCCGCTACGAGGGCTTCGGCCTGCCTGTCCTGGAGGCCATGGCCTGCGGCGCGCCGGTGATCTGCGCCGGCACCTCCAGCCTGCCCCAGGTGGCCGGGGAGGCGGCCCTCTTCTTCCATCCGGACCGGCCCGAGGAGCTGGCGGCCCAGCTGCGGCGGCTCCTGGACGATCCGTCCCTGGCCCGGGCCTTGGCCCAGAAGAGCCTGGCCCAGGCGGCTCGCTTCTCCTGGCAGGAGACGGCTCGCCAGACCCTGGCCATCTACCGAGGAGTGGCGGGCTGAGCTTCCCAGCGCCGAAAAAGCCCCAGGAAAGCTTTGAAATCCTCACCCAGTCTATGCTATACTGCGTCCATGAACTGGCGTAAGGTCATCCAACTCACCCTGATCCACGTGGGCGTCTCCATCACCGTGGTGCCGGTGACCAGCACCCTGAACCGGGTGATGATCGCCGACCTGGGCATGCCCGCCTTCCTGGTCTCCTTCCTGGTGGCCCTCCCCTACCTGCTCTCCCCCCTGCAGGTCTCCATCGGCAACTGGGCCGACCGGCATCCCCTCTTCAACCGGCACCGGTTGCCCTGGATCCTGGCCGGTGGGCTGATGGCAGCCCTGGGCAGCTACTTCACCGCCCATGCCGCCTACTGGATGGTCAGCGACTTCGGGCTGGGCCTGCTGGCCGCGGTGATGGCGTTCGCCCTGTGGGGCGTGGGGGTGAACGCGGCCTCGGTGAGCTATCTCTCCCTCCTCACCGAGCTGGCGGACGAGCAGTGGCGCAGCCGGGCCATCAGCGTCATGTGGACGGTGATGATCCTCTCCACCATCGCCGTGAGCCTGGGCCTGGCCCAGATGCTCCAGCCCTACTCGGAGCAGGCCCTCTACACCGCTTTCGGCGCAGTCTGGCTGGTCTCGTCCATGCTGGTCCTGCTGGGCGGCCTGGGGGTGGAGCCCCCCGCGGACAGCCGGGAGGGCCCGGTCCACAACACCGCGGACAACCCGGTAGTCGCCTTCCGCCTCCTGGCCCAGAACCCGGTGGCCCGGCGTTTCTTCGCCTACCTCCTTCTGGTGCTGGTGAGCATCCACGCCCAGGACGTGCTCCTGGAGCCCTTCGGCGCGGAAGCCCTGGGGATGTCCGTGGCCATGACCTCCCGGCTCACCTCCATCTGGGGCGCAGGGGTCTTCATCACCCTGACAGGCAGCCTGCCCCTGCTGAAGCGGCTGGGCAAGAAACGCAGCGCCAACCTGGGGGCGGCGGTGGCGGCCCTGGCCTTCGCCCTCATCTCCGTGACGGGGATCCTGGGCCTGCCTGGCCCCTTCATGGCCTCAGTTTTCCTCCTGGGCCTGGGTGGCGGCCTGATGACCGTGAGCAACCTGAGCTTCATGCTGGACATGACCGTGCCCCAGGCTGCGGGTCTTTACATCGGCGCCTGGGGGGTGGCCAACTTCGCCGGGCAGGCGGTGGGAAATATGGTCAGCGGCCTGCTCCGGGATGGCATCCTGGCCCTGACCGGGAACCCGGTGGTGGGCTATGTGGCGGTCTTCGGCATGGAGATCCTGGGGCTGCTGCTGGCCATCTGGCTCTTCCGCTACATCGACGTGGGCGAGTTCCGTCGCAACGCCGAGCTACGCCTGCACGAGGCCCTCTCCCTGGCCGGGGGTGGATAGCCCCATTGTCCTAGAAAAAAGGGAATTTTGCTTGCCTACTCGAGCAGGAAGTGTGTGATATACTTCAGCCAGAAGGAAATCGACGATCACATCGACACACACGTCGACGATGACCTCGAGGAGAACCGCAATGGCTGATGTTCGCAAAAGCACCATGGTGAAAATTCTACTCAGCTACGATATGCGCCGGGGCAAGGAAGAGGCCTGCCAGCGCTACGTCATGCAGACCCTGGCCCCGGGCCTGGCTCGGCTGGGCCTGCGCATCACCGACGCCTGGTACACCCTCTGGGGAGACGCGCCCCAGATCCTGGGTGGCGGCATCGTCTCGGACCTGGAGAAGGCCCGGGAGATCACCCAGTCCGGGGAGTGGCGGGAACTGGTGGCGGGGCTGGAGCCCTACGTGGAGAACTTCCAGGTGCGGGCCGTCAAAGCCAACGGCCGGGTGCAGCTCTAGAGCGCGGAACGGCCAGGCACCGGCTATCCGCAGCAGTTGACAGGTCGGGGGTTCCCGGGTAGTGTTTGGGAGCCCCCGACCTGTGCGCGTGGACAGACCGGGGTGAACACCGATATCGATTGGATCGCTGTGGAATGTGGGGAGCGACTTGGAGAACAGAGCAGAGCGGGTGGACCTACCCGACCCCCTGGATGATCGGGCCCAGAACAAGACACGGATACCCAAACCCCTGGCCCTGGTGGTCTTCCTGGAGAATGTGGGTCACATCCTGGGGGTGCCCCTGCCCCAGTGGGGCATGGACCTCATCGACTACGTGACCGAGGAGTACGCCAAGCTGCTGTTGCGTCTCCTGGGCGCCCATCGCCGCTACCATCGGGTGATCGTCCTGGAGGACGCCCAGGCCACCGGTCCGGAGCTGGCCAACACACTCCTGCGGACCAGCCTGACCCACCAGGTGGACCTCCTGCTCCTGGTCCACGGCCTGGAGGGGGCCCTGGTGGGCTACAGGAACCAGGCCCTGGTGGACCAGGCCACCTTCCACCCCCTGGTGGCGGCCTACCAGCACAACCCCGCCCTCCTGGATCTGCGCATGGTCTACGGCGTCAACTGCTATGGGGCCAGCCTGGCGCCGGTCTGGCTTTCCCTGGGGGCCCAGGCCGTGAACGGCGCGGCCGGGGTCAACT
>WGCB01000446.1 GCA_015494005.1 Caldilineaceae bacterium | reverse complement strand
GGTGGAAGCCTTCCAGGCCATCCTGCCCCTGGCCGGCGCCCTGGACCCGAGCGCCTACGACCTGCGCCCCCAGCCCGTGGCCCGAACCGGCGCGCGCATCCTCCACCTGCTGGCTGCCACCGCGGTGGGCCAGGACGGCCTCTCCGCCTCCATCGCCGAGACCCTGCAGCGTCGCTGGGTCCCCCAGGATGCCGGCGCGGCTCGCCTGCTGGACGGGGCCCTCATCCTCTGCGCGGACCATGAGCTGAACGTCTCCTCCTTCACCGCTCGCTGCGTGGCCTCCGCGGGCTCCACGCCCTACGCGGTGGTCCAGGCAGGGCTGGCCGCGCTCCGGGGTGTCCGCCATGGCGGCTACACGGAGCGAGTGGAGGCGCTGTTGGATCAGGTGGGGGTGCCGGGCCAGGCGGAGGAGGTGCTGGCGGCCCGGCTGAAGCGGGGCGAGCTCATCCCGGGTTTCGGACACCGCCTCTACCCAGGCGGGGATCCCCGGGCTGGGTGGCTGCTGGCCCGAGCGGCGGAAGCCCGGCCAGGATCGCCTGCCGTGGCCCTGGCCCAGGCCGTGACCCAGGCCGCCCAGGCCCTCCTGGGGGAGCACCCCACCCTGGACTTCGGCCTGGTGACCCTGGCCCGGGCCCTGGATCTGCCGCCGGGCGCTCCCCTGGCCCTCTTCGCCCTGGGCCGCACCGTGGGCTGGATCGGCCACGCCCTGGAGCAGTATCGCTCCCAGCAGCTCATCCGCCCCCGGGCCCGCTACGTGGGCGTGCTGCCTCCCGAGGCCGATCCCGCCGCCAGCTGAGGCCGGGGCAGCCGGGCGAGGGGCCAGAGGGTGACCAGGGCGATGGTCCCGGCCACCAGGAAGAGCCCGGCCAGGCCGAAGCGCTGGAGGACGGGAGAGAGGAGCCAGGAGCCCATGCCGATGCCCAGGTCGAAGGCCAGGTAGAAGGCCGCGGTGGCCCGCCCTCGCTGGCTGGCTGGGCTCAGCTCCACGTGCAGGGCGATGAGGGCCGGGTGCAGGATGCCCGAGCCGAAGGCCACCAGCAGGGCCGCGGCCAGCAGCCCGAGCATGACGTGGGCCTGGCTGAAGCCCAGGAGCCCCCCGGCCAGGACCAGCGCGGCCAGGGCCAGGATGCGGCCTCGGTGGGGGCCGTCCAGCAGGCGGCCGGTGCTCAGCCGGGTGGCGATGATGCCCAGACCGTAGACGGTGTAGGCCAGGCCCACGGGCTCGATGCCTCGGCGCTCGGCCAGGAGGGGAAGGAACTGGAAGAAGACACCGAAGCTGGCGCCGAAGAGGACAGTGGCGATCATGGGCCAGCGCAGGAGTGGCGGGAAGTGGAACATGCCCCGCCAGGGGACGGGCGCGGGCTGGCTCTGGCTGGTCACCGCGGTGCGCCAGATGAGCAGCCCTGCCACCATGGCCAGCAGGGCGCAGAGGCGCAAGGCGTTGGGGATGCTCAGCCAGCCCAGCGCGGCGCTGATGGCCACAGGGACCAGGTCATGGCCACGTTGGCCGCCATGCCGAAGATGGCCATGGCCGCGCCCTGGCGATCCTTGGGCGCCAGGTCCGCGATGAGGGCGGTGGCCGCGGTGGTGAAGGCGATGTAGCCCCCAGCCTGGAGGATGCGCAGGAGAAACTGGGCCGCCGGCGAGGCGGTCATGGGCACCCCGGCCGCGCCCACGGCCAGGGAGAGGGTCCCGGCCAGGATGACGATCCGGTAGCCCCAGCGGTCCGTGAGGAGGCCGGTGAGGGGCCGGCCCACCAGGGAAGCGATGCCGAAGGCCCCCAGGATGACGCCGATCTGCCAGTCGGGCAGGCGGATCTGGGCCAGGTAGAGGGGCAGGGGGACCAGCAGGATGTAGAAGGCGGCGAAGAAGAGCAGGGCCGAGAACCAGGTGGTCCAGTATTCCCGCCGAGCTGTGGGGAGCAGAGCGCGCATACGGATCTCCCGAGGGTGTGGTCGGGGGCTGTGGTCTTGGAAATGGGGGAGGTCGGTCAAAGGGGGCGGCTATCCGGAACGCCAGATGGACAGGAGAAGCCAGATCCCCAGGAGGCTGGCCGCGCCGAATCCGATGAGGGTGAGCCAGGTGATCAGGGGCCAGGGCCAGGTGAAGCTGAGCAGGGGGAAGAGCAGGGCCAGGGCCACGATGAAAGCGGCGGTGACCACCCCGATGACCAGCCGGTTGGTGACCCGGTTCAGCTGTTTCAGCAGGGGATTGTCCGGCTCGATCTGGAGAACCACCCGGGCTCGTCCCTCCGCGGCCGCGCTGATGAGCCGGTTGGCGTGCCGGGGCAGGTCCCGGGCCAGGTCGTTCCACTGCCGGGCGCTCAGGGCCACCCGCCGGCTCACGGATGCCGGGGAGTAGAGCTGGCGCACGAACTTGCGCACGTAGGGCTCGCTCACCGCGAACATGTCGAACTCCGGATCCAGCTGCAGGGCCACCCCCTCCATCATGCTCAGGGTCTTGCCCAGGAGCCAGAGGTCCGTGGGGAAGCGCAGGTGGTGGCGAAAGGCGATGGGCATGATGTCCTGGACCACCTCCGTGGCCCGGATCTCCCGCAGAGGCAGGCCCCGGTACTTGGTGAGCAGGCGGCTCATGTCCCGCTGCAGGCGTCGCCGGTCCACGTAGGCCTGGGCCATGCCCATGCGGATCAGCTGCTCCACCACTCCCTCCGTGTCCATCTGGACGGAGACGATGTAGAGGCGCACCAGCTCCTCCTTGAGCCAGTTGTCCAGCTGCCCCACCATGCCGAAGTCCATGGCCCCGATCACGTGGCCGGGCATGACCAGGAAATTGCCCGGGTGGGGGTCCGCGTGGAAGAAGCCGTCCTCCAGCACTTCCTTGATGATGATCCGGGCCGAGTGGAGGGCGATCTCCCGGGTGTCGTAGCCCGCGTCCTTCAGGGCCTGGATGTCGTCGATCTTGATGCCGTAGATCCGCTCCAGGACCAGCACCCGGGAGGTGGTGTACTCCCAGTAGACCAGGGGCACGTAGAGGTGGGGCTCGTCCTGGAAGTTCTTGCGGAAGCGGTCCGCGTTGCGGCCCTCCCGCCGGTAGTCCAGCTCGTTGCGCAGGGTGTAGGCGAAGTCCTCCGCGATGTCCTCCAGGTCGTAGATCTGGCCCAGGGGCGTGTGGCGCTGGGCCAGCCGGGCCAGGTCCATGAGGATCTCCAGGTCCGTCTCGATGATGGGCCGGATGTCCGGCCGTTGCACCTTCACCACCACCTCCGTGCCATCCTGGAGGGTGGCCGCGTGGACCTGGGCCAGGGAGGCGGCCGCCAGGGGCTCCTCCTCGAAGGTGGCGAAGATGGCCGACGGCGGCTGGCCCAGCTCCGCCTCGATCTGCTTGCGGATCAGCTCCGTGGGCGCGGGGGGCACCGTGTCCTGGAGCTTGCTCAGCTCCTCGATGTACTCCGGAGGCAGGACATCCGGCCGGGTGCTCAGGATCTGCCCGAACTTCACGAAGGTGGGGCCCAGCTCCTCCAGGGCCAGGCGCAGACGAACCGGCGCGCCCACCGGCTCCCGGGGCGCCCGGCGCAGGAGCCGCCGGGGCACGTTCAGGATGGGCAGGAGCTGCATCTGGTCCAGGAACTCCCCGAAGCCGTGGGAGACCAGGACCCGGCCGATCTCCTGGTAGCGTTTCAGGTGGCGATAGGGATGGGTGAAGGTGAAATACATGGGCAGGCTCTCCTGATGGCCTGCCCATTGTGCGCTAAGCTGGAAAAAGGGTCAAGTTGGCGGGTCCTCCTGGGCTAGGCCTGGACCTCACCCCCTGTCCCCCTCTCCACGGCTGGAGAGGGGGAACTTGTTGGGGCGTTCGCGGGCAGGTGCAGCGGAGTGGCAGTCCGTGGCTGCATTTCCTGGGCTAGGCCTGGACCTCACCCCCTGTCCCCCTCTCCACGGCTGGAGAGGGGGAACTTGTAGAGGCGTTCGCGGGCAGGTGCAGCGGAGTGGCAGACCGTGGCTGCATTTCCTGGGCTAGGCCTGGACCTCACCCCCTGTCCCCCTCTCCACGGCTGGAGAGGGGGAACT
>WGCB01000445.1 GCA_015494005.1 Caldilineaceae bacterium | reverse complement strand
GGATTCAGGCCGCAGCCTGGCCCTCCTCCAGAGCAAGATCTACATCGTGAACCCCTCCCAGGACTTCCTGGATGTCTGGCTGGATCGCACCTGTGCCAGCGAAACCATGCAGCGAGTCAGCCAGGCCAGCGAACCGCCCCGGGTGCGCACGGACCTGGCCCCCCGCCAAGTGGAGGCCCGCATCGGCATCCTCTGGCCCCACGGCGGCGCGGACCCGGCCCAGGCCAGCTTCGCCAACCTGACCGCCACCCTCTTGCGGGAGGACGGGGCCAGCCCGGCCTGTAGTTGGGAGCCCAACGTGACCCTCTGGGCGGCGGTCGGTACAGACCCGGCCAAGCCCGTAGCTCAGGGTGTGCGGCGCATCATGGAGGAGAACGGGATCCGCTACCCGGTCTACGATTTCAACGATGTGGACGTGCGAGCCACCCGGGAACGGAACGTCCCCATCCATTTCTTCGTGCAGGTGGAGGGGATCCAGACCGCGATGAATGTCTGGACCCACGCAGGCACAGGGCAGTTTGTGCCCACGGTGCGGCCTGAGTTAGAGGGGCTGGTGACTCGTTACGACGGGGATCTGGATGCCCGGCTCTGGGTGGAGGAGGGGGCGGACGGGCCCATGGTCTACGCCATGCTGCTCCGGGCCGGCACCATGTTGGGGCTGGCGCCAGGAGCCAACACGGTGAAGCCTCAGCTGCGTTGGGCCCTGGATAACGGCGTGACCGAGCCGGAGCTCATCATCGGTGAGCCGGAGATCCGCCAGGACGGTGGCGTGGTCTACACGGTCTGGCGGTTCCCCGGCAGCAACCCGGACAAGCTGCTCCGCTCTGCGGCCCAGGTGCGCTTCTGGGTGGAGGTGCCGGACGTCCAGGTCTACAGCAGCGTGATAGCCTGGGGCCATGACATCCGCACCCTGGGGGCCCGGCTGCCTGTCCCTGTGGTGGGGTGCAGCGAATAGCCGGGGAGCAGGGCCTGCCAATCAACCCCGTCCTCCATGAGGGCGGGGTTTTCTCATGGGAAGAGGAGCAGTCCGCAGAGGAGCTTCTCGTAGATGGGACGATAGCGGCGGCTGAGCAGGATGCTTTCCTGGGAGGCGGGCAAGGCATGGATGGCTTGCAGCAGGGCCGCCTCGTCCGCCACCGGCTGGAAGCGCACCGGCACGCTCCAGGGAGCCAGGAGAGCCCGGGCTTCCTCGCCAAGCCTTTCGGCCAGGGAGGCCTGTTCGGTCATCAGGAAGATGGTGGCTTCGCTCTGGTAGTGCTGGGCCAGGAAGCCAGTCCACTGCAGGACGTCTCCATCGCTTTCGATGCCACGAAAGACGGCCAGGATGGGCTGGCCAGCCTGGATCTCCTGGTGGAGAAGCAGGGCCGGGACGGCGCACTGCTCCACCAAGGCCCGAGCAATGGACCCCATGCGCCGAGGTGGATTGGCGATGGGCCAGCCGAAGCGTCCCAAGGAGATCAGGTCGCTGCTCCGGGCCACGCTCAGCAACTCCGAGACGATGTTCCCCCGCAGCAGCTCAAACTCCCAGGACAGCCCCAGCTGCTGGGCCATCGTGGCCATCCAGCTCTCCGCCTCCCGGGCCAAGGCCCGGAACTCCTGCTCCAGGGTCCGGCTGCTGATGGAGCGCACCCGAGCCGAAGGGATGTGCACCTCGCTGACCATGGGCAGATCTGCCAGACCGAGGAGGGTCGTGTCCTCCACGAAGACACCCCGGATCTCTGCGCCCAGGCTGGCCGCCAGATCGGCGGCCACCTTCAGGGCCACCCGGCTGTAGGGGGAGGCGTCCATGGCCACCAGAATGCGTTCGATTTGAAACGTGTTTCTCTGCATGGTTGTTCCTGCCAATCTATGTCTGCCAATCTGTCTGGCTGAAGAACCCCGAAAGGCGCCTGGAAAAAGTATAGATCGGATCGGCCCACGGACGAAATTGTCGGCCTTGCCTTCGTGTAGTCTTTTTGTGTGGGAAGGACGAGCTGTTTCGCAAGCTTCCCTGCCGCCTTGGAGACGAATCCGGCCGCTCCGTGACTTCGATCCCGCCCGTGACGTCTACTCCTCTTCCTCCTCTTCGTCCTCTCGGCTGAAATGGGCCCGCTTCTCCGCCAGCTCGGCCAGGCGCGCCTCCACCCGCTGGTTGATGGTGCCTTCCGGAT
>WGCB01000444.1 GCA_015494005.1 Caldilineaceae bacterium | reverse complement strand
GAGGTCGTAGGCGTAGGTCTCGGCGAAGGTGCGGTCCAGGGCTTGCCACGCCTGTCCCTGGGCCAGGATGTTGCTGCCAGTGTCCCCCAAGAGGGTGCAGCTGTCCAGGTCACCCAGTAGGTTGTGCCCGCCGGAGGTGATCCGGCCCAGGCAGTTGGCTCCCAGGGGCGCGGCGTTCCGGGACAGGATGGTGTTCACCAGGCTGACGGCGCCGCTGGCGCTGTGCAGGCCGCCGCCTTCCTCGTTGGCCCCGTTGCCGATCAAGGTGACGTTCGCCAGGGCGATGGTGGCCCCATCGCTGGAGAGGCCGCCCCCCTGCTCCGCCTGGTTGCCGCTGAAGGTGCTGTTCTCCACGATCAGGGTCCCCCCGCGCAGGTGCACGCCGCCGCCGAAGCCCTGCTGCCCCTCCACCGGGACGGCCTGGTTGCCGGTGAAGGCGCTGCGCCGGATGGTGACCGCGCTCTCCTGGGCCATGACGCCGCCGCCGTTGCGGGCGCTGTTGCCCGTCAGCGCCACTCGCTCCAGGGTCAGGCTGCCGTTGACCACCAGCACGCCGCCCCCGTCATCCCCATTGCCGTCACCGCTGGCCGCGCCGCCGGAGAGCATCAGGCTGACCAGGGTCAGGTTGGCCCCGTCCACGTGGAAGACCCGGCTCTGGCCGTTGGCGTTGAGGATGCTCCGGTCCGGGCTGAGGCCGGTGATGGTCAGGGCGTCGGTGACCCGCAGGGGCGCGCTGCTGGCCCGCAGCCGGCCCGCCTCCGCCTGGATGTTGAGCTGGTGCACGCCGTAGCCCAGGGCGATGGTCTGGGGACCGGCCAGGGCGTTGGCCTCCTCCACCGCGGCTCGCAGGGTGCAGCCGCTTGCGGCCGAGCAGATGCCGTCGCCGGGGTCCAGGTCCCCGCCCTCTTCCAGGCTGGTGACCAGGAAGTCCGCCGCGGGCAGCAGGGCCAGGGCCACCTGCAGCCGGTTGTTGTCCGGGATGGCCTCGGGCGTGCTGCTCTCCACCCGGCTGTCCACGGTCACCTCCGCGCCCGGCTCCAGGCTGTCGTCCAGGGCCACGGTGAGGATCACCTGGACCGAGCCGCCCACGGCCAGGTCGCCCACGGGACAGGAGAGGACGCCCCCGCCGGCCGTGCAGGTGAAGCTCCCCAGGTTGACCTGCACGGACTGGTAGGTCGCGCCCGGGGCCAGGCTCTCGGTCAGGAGCACCTCCTGGGCGGCCTGGCCACCACTGCTGGGCGCCCGGTTCTCGACGGTCAGGGCGTAGGTCAGGCTGCGCCGGTCCGCGGGGACCACCGCGGCGCCCTGGCGGCTCAGGGCCAGGTCCACCTGATCCGTCACGGAGACGACCTGGGTGGTGCAGCCCTGGGCGCCCTGGGGGTCCATGCCGCAGACCCGTAGGGTCTTCTCCCCAGGGTTGGTGTAGGTGTGGAAGCCCACCACTGTGGAGGTGATGGTGCTATCCGAGAGCACCAGGGGACCACTCATGCTGCCGTCCTCCTGGAGCTGGCCCTTGCTCTCGGAGACGCCGTCCCCCCACTCCACCAGCAGGGAGTGCTCGTCCTCCGGGTCTGGGTCGATGATCAGGGCGCTCAGGGCGAAGGGGAAGCCGGCCCCCGCGGTCAGGGGGTCCGACTGGATGAGGACCGAGGGCGCGTCGTTGCTGGCGGTGACGCTGATGGGCACGGTCATGGGCGCGGAGTCCTCTCGGCCGTCGTTGACCACGAAGGTGAAGGCGTCCTGGCCGGAGAAGTCCGGGTCCGGGGTGAAGGTGCGGGTCGAGCCATCGCCCCCGCTGATGGCGCCGTAGTCGGGCTGGGCGGTCACCCGGTAGGTGAGGGTGTCCAGAGCGCCGTCCAGGTCGTAGCCCTGCAGGGTGAAGGTCACCGGCATGTCCTCGGTGGTGGTGACCACCTGGCCGGGCAGGGCCTGGGGCGGGCGGAAGTTGCGGGACACGTTGAGCTCCACTGTGGCCGGGTCGCTCTCGATGAGCTCCCCGTCGGCCGTGCGGAAGCCGTCCGTGGCCCGGAAGGTGAAGCGGTCCGGCCCCACATAGTTGGGGTCCGATTGGTACTCCACCCAGGCGGAGGTGTCGTCGAGGCTGTGGATGACGCTGGCCTCGAAGACGTGGACCAGCTCGCTGTCGATGTCCAGAATGTAGAAGTTGTTGGAGTTCACCGCGATGTTGCCCGGGCTGCCGAAGTCGCCCAGGACGAAGCCGCTGCAGCCGGGGCAGGTGGACTGGCTGCGGGCCTCCCCGGCGAAGATGCCGTCGCTGTTGAAGCGCTGCACCCGGTCGTTGCCGCTGTCCGCCACGTAGAGCACGTCCTTGGGGTCTATGGCGATGGCCGCGATGCGGTTGAACTGGCTGGGCGCGCTGCCGGAGAGGCCGTCCGCCACCGCGCAGGTGGCGTCCGTGCAGCGGAAGCCGATGCTGTGGCCCTCGATGTAGTTGCAGTTGGGGCCGCTGGAGCATCGCCCCATCCAGCCCATGAATTCGCCCAGGGTGACCTCGCCGTTTTCGTCCACCGTGGCCGGCGCGAACTTGTAGATGCGGTGGTAGCGAGTGGCTGAGGTGGTGGGGTCGGCGGCCACGTAGACCGCGCCCGTGCTGTCCACGGCGATGTCCTTGATGCCCCACAACTTCATGGCGTCCGCGCCAAAGCCGGGATAGTCGCCGGTCTTGGTGGATTGGACAATCGAGAGGGAATAGACCGGTGTGCCGAGCAGGTCCAGGCAGTCTTCCGGCCCCTTACCGGTGGTGTTGTTGCACTCGGCAGGGCGGAAGGCGGCCATGCCCGTCAGATTGTGGGTCCCGATCACGTAGAGCACATTGTTCCTGGTATCCCAGGCCGCAGAGCGGGCGTTCTTGTATTCCGGCCCCCGGCGGGTGTTTTCGGAGCCCACGTAGATGTCATTGATCTCGTTCCACAGGGTGTAGGTGCGCAGTTTGACAATAGGCTCGGCGCTGTTCTCCGGCTGGGTTGTGTAGACATCCACCAGGCTATTGCCGGTGCTGCTGCCGTCGCTGTTGGTGGCCAGAATCGTGCCCTGGCCCACGTTGAAGTTGATGTCCCGCAGGGGCCGGCTGTCACTGCTCCGCTCGATCTCGCCCACGTAGACCCCGTTCGGGTCCCACACGGAGATGCGCTCGCTAGTGGTAGGGGAGATGGTGCTGCCGCCGGGAGTGCACTTGCGGTAGGCCCGGTCGTAGATGTAGGTGTAGCCCTGGTCGTCCACAGAAATGTACTTCTGACTGCCCCCGTTCCAGCTCACAAAGTCCTTGGGCAGGT
>WGCB01000443.1 GCA_015494005.1 Caldilineaceae bacterium | reverse complement strand
GGGTTGGAGGGACGTGGGGGCGCACTCGCCCAACCACCAACTCCCAACTTCCGACTCCCCCTCCCCCTATCGTCCCGTCCACTGAGGCTGTCGTTTCTCCAGAAAGGCCGCCATGCCCTCCTTTTGGTCCTGGCTGCTGAAGAGCAGGTAGAACATGCGCCGCTCGTCCAGGAGCCCCTGGGCCAGGTGGGTCTCGAAGGCCTGGTTCACCGCCTCCTTGATCAGCCGCACGGCCAGGGGGGGCTTGGCGGCGATGGTGGCGGCCAGCTCCAGGGCCACGTCCAGGTAGTTCTCCACCGGCGCCACCCGGTTGACCAGCCCGTGGGCCAGGGCTTCCTGGGCCGTGAGCAGGCGACCGGTCAAGGCCATCTCCATGGCCAGGACCTTGCCCACCGCCCGGGTCAGCCGCTGGGTGCCCCCGGCCCCGGGCATGATGCCCAGGTTGATCTCCGGCTGGCCGAAGCGGGCCGTCTCCGAGGCCACGATCATGTCGCAGGCCATGGCCAGCTCGTTGCCGCCCCCCAGGCACCAGCCCGAGACCGCGGCGATGACCGGGATCTGCACGGCCCGGAAGCGCTGCCAGAGGCTCAGGCGATCCCCCAGGAGCTGGTCCACGGTGCTGCCCCCGGCCAGCTCTCGGATGTCCGCGCCGGCGGCGAAGGCCCGGTCGTCCCCGGTGAGGACCAGGGCCCGGATGGCCGGGTCGGCGTCGAAGGCCTCGGCCGCCTCCACGATGCCCCGGATCACCTGGCTGGTGAGGGCGTTGCGCTGGGCCGGGCGGTTGATGCGGATCAGCCCCACAGGGCCTCGGGTCTCGGTCAGGACAGGTTGGTTGGGCATGGTCTCGCTAGACATGGCGTGGGCTCGAAGGTCGGTCAGCGGCGGGTGGGCAGGTGGGATGGGTGGTCCTCGGCGTGGCCGGGGGCCAGGACGGCCTTGCCCCCCAGGTAGGCGGCCTGGACCCGTTCGTCCTGCAGGAGCTCCTGGGATGGGCCGGAGAGGACCACCCGGCCCGTCTCCAGGACGTAGGCCCGGTCGGCCAGCTTCAGGGCGCCCCGGGCGTTCTGCTCCACCAGGAGCACCGTCTGCTGGGAGTCCCGCAGGGAGGCGATGATCTGGAACAGGTCCTTCACCAGCAGGGGCGCCAGGCCCAGGGAAGGCTCGTCCATGAGGATGAGCTTGGGCCGGGCCATGAGCCCCCGACCGATGGCCAGCATCTGCTGCTCCCCGCCGCTCAGGGTGCCGGCCAGCTGCTTGCGCCGCTCCGCCAGCCGGGGGAAGATCTCGAAGACCCGCTGGATGTCCTGCTCCACCTGTTTGCGGCCGACTCGCCGGTAGCGGTGATAGGCGCCTAGGAGCAGGTTGTCGTGTACGGTCATGGTGCCGAAGACCTGGCGATGCTCGGGCACGTGGCTGATCCCCGCCTGGACGATGCTGGCCGGGTTGCGGTTGGTGATCTCCTGGCCGTCGAAGAGGATCCGGCCCCGCCGGGCCTTGAGCAGGCCGCTGATGGTGTTGAGCAGGGTGGTCTTGCCCGCGCCGTTGGCCCCCACCAGGGCCACGATCTCCCCCTGGGCCACCTGCAGGGAGACGCCCTTCAAGGCCTGGATCTGGCCGTAATAGGTGCTGACGCCTTGGATTTCCAGAAGCATGGTTCAGTCGTACCCCAGGTAGGCTGTGATGACCTTCTCGTCGCTGCGGACCACCTCGGGCAGGTCGTCCGCGATGGCCTGGCCGTAGTCCAGGACCAGGATCTCGTCCGCCAGGTCCATGACCAGCCCCATGTCGTGCTCCACCAGGAGGACCGTGACCCCCGTGTCCCGGATCTGGCGGATGAGCTGGGCCAGGGCCTCCCCCTCCACCTGGTTCAGCCCCGCGGCCGGCTCGTCCAGGAGGAGGAGCGTGGGCTGGCTGGCCAGGGCCCGAGCGATCTCCAGCTTGCGCTGCAGGCCGAAGGGCAGCTCCGTGGCCCCTTTGTCCGCCAGATCCGCCAGGCCCACCAGCTCCAGCAGGGCCAGGGCCCGCTCCACGGCCTGGCGCTCCTCCTGCCGGGCGTGGCGGGTGCGCAGGGCCGCGGCCAGGAAGCCGGTGCGGGTGCGGCTGTGCTGGCCCACCAGCACGTTCTCCAGCACGCTCATGTTGTCGAAGAGCTTGATGTTCTGGAACGTGCGGGTGATGCCCCGCTCCGCGATCTGGTGGGGCAGCAGGCCGACAATGCTCTCCCCCTGGAAGAGGATCTCCCCGCTGGTGATCTCGTAGAGGCCGGTGATCAGGTTGTGGAGGGTGGTCTTGCCCGCGCCGTTGGGCCCGATGATGGCCTTGATCTGGCCGGGCATCACCTGGGTGGAGACGTGGTTCACCGCCATGAGCCCGGCGAAGGTC
>WGCB01000442.1 GCA_015494005.1 Caldilineaceae bacterium | reverse complement strand
CCGGGGGGCAGGTTGTCGAAGAGGTAGAGGCCGTTGGCGTCGGTGGTGTCGGTCATGGGGACGCCGGGGCTGACCTCCACGGGCTGGCCAGTAGCCGTGTCGTAGAGGGTGACCACCACGCCCTGGACGCCGCCCTCGCCGCTGTCCTGGAGGCCGTTGCCGTCGTGGTCGTACCAGACCAGGTCGCCCACCCGGACGGGCTGGTAGATGCCCATGTCCAGGGTCAGGTCCTCGCCGCCGCTGGCCAGGGAGCCGGTGGAACCGCTCTGGCCCGTGGCGGGGTCGGCGTCCGAGTCCAGGGTGTCGTCCCCGGCGTTCTGCTGGGTGACCTTGTAGCCACTGGGCAGGGTGCTGAGGTCGAAGACCACGTAGTAGTCGCCGGGAGGCAGGTTCTCGAAGAGGTAGAGGCCGTTGGCGTCGGTGGTGTCGGTCATGGGGACGCCGGGGCTGACCTCCACGGGCTGGCCGGTGGCCGTGTTGTAGAGGGTGACCACCACGCCTTGGACGCCGCCCTCGCCGCTGTCCTGGAGGCCGTTGCCGTCGTGGTCGTACCAGACCAGGTCACCCACCCGGACGGGCTGGTAGATGCCCATGTCCCAGGTGGGATCGTGCTCACCTGTGGTGAGGGTGGTGGTGATGGTCTGCAGGCTGGTGGGATCCACGTCCGAATCCTTGTCGTCGGCCGTGCTGTCCTGGGGGCTCACTTTGTAGCCGCTGGGCGGGGTGAACTTCAGGTAGTAGGTTTCCGGCGCCAGGTTGGTGAAGGTGTAGAGGCCGTTGGCGTCGGTGGTGGTCGTGGCGATGGCCGTGTGGTCCGTGTTGTAGAGGGTGACCACCACGCCCTGGACGCCGCTCTCGCCGCTGTCTTGGATCCCGTCCGCATCGCTGTCCAGCCAGACCAGGTCGCCCAGGGAGGCCAGGCCCGCGGTGATGGTGTCCACATCCTGGTCCGTGTTGTTGCTGGGCGTGGGATCCGGTCCCTGGCTGCCGTCGTCCGCCACCGTGACCGTGTTGGTGATGGCGTTCACGTTGTCGGCCAGGGGATTGGCCAGCTGGACCGTGACCGATCGGGTCACCTGGGCGCCTGCGTTCAGGCTGAAGCTGGGCCAGGTGACCACGCCGCTGTCTGCCGACGTCTCGCTGCCGCTGTGGCTGGCGCCAACGAAGCTGGTGTGGGCCGGCAGGGTGTCCGTGACCACCACGCCCGTGGCTGTCACGTTGCCCACGTTGCTGATCACCAGGGTGTAGACCAGCTGGTTCCCAGGGGCGGCGGTGGTGCGCCCGTCGTCCTTGGTGACCTGCAGGTCCACGTTGCTCAGGGTGACCGGCACGTTGTTGGAGTCGGTGTAGTCATCCACGCCACCCCGGCCGGTGCGCTCGTTGCTGTCCGGACCGGGCAGGGAAGTCCACTCCAGGTTCACCGTGTTGGTGAGCTGATCCCCGATGGAGAGGCCGCTGGTGGCCACCTGGGCCTGGAAGGTGAAGCTGGTGCTGCTGCTGGCCAGGGCCAGGCTGGGGATGCGGAAGACGATGGTGGGCGCGCCGCTCTCGTCCACCTGGCCCGCCGGCAGGGAGGCGGAACCGCTCACGTAGCTCAGGCCCGTGGGCAGGGTGTCGGTCACCACCAGGTCGAAGGCATCCAGGGAGCTGCTATCCGTGTGGCTGATCTGGACGGTGAAGGTGATGGTTTGGCCGAAGCGTGGCGTGGCGTCGTCCACCAGCTTGGCGATGGCCAGATCCGGCTCCCGCACGGTCACCGTCACCGGGTTGGAGGCGTCGACCGGGCCGTTGCCCACGGTGAGGGTGGCGCTGTTCACCCGATCCACGCCGTCCTGGATGATGAGCTCGTCCAGCACCACGGCAGGAAGCAGGACCCGGAAGCTGTTGTTGCCGGTGTCGTTGTCGCTGTTCACAGTGGCGGTGCCGAAGCTCAGGACCACATCGTCCCCGCTGCCCCCGCCGGAGGTGACGGTGGGGGCAGAGACGCTGCCTGCGAAGGTCGCCGTGTCCAGGGCCACTCCGCCGCCAGTGTAGGCCAGGCCTGCGGGCAGGTCGTCCGTGACCACCACGTTCGGGCTGGTGCCCTCCGGCAGGGTGATGGTCAGCGCGTAGGTGATGACCTCGCCTACGGTCACCGTGCTGCCCGCGGTGTGGGCCGCGGAGCTGCTCTCCAGGGCCTTGGCCAGGCTGGGGGAGGGGGTGCTCACGCTGGCCGGATCCGTGTCGCTCCCCTGCCGGCCGCCCGGCCCAGGCAGGCTGTCCCAGAGGAGGGTGGCCGTGTTGGGGATGGTCTGGTCCGGGGTGACGCTGTCCTTCAGGGTGGCCTGGAAGGTGATGGTGATGGCATCCGCCAGGGCCAGGGACGGGACGTCCACCCGGATGCTGCTGTCACCGCCGTTGTTGCCTGTGGTGACGCTCCCCTGGCTGGTGGTGACGCTGCCCACCACCAGGGCCAGGTTGGATTCCAGAGTGTCGGTGACGATCAGGTCGTAGGCTGTGGCTGTGGAGGAGGGCAGGTGATCCACCACCAGGGTGTAGGTGACCACGTCGCCCGCGTCCCCGGAGCTGGGCGCCACGGACTTGGTGATCTTCAGCTCCGGCTCCTTGACCGTGCTGCTGGCCGACTTGTCGAAGCTGTAGGACTGGCCGTCCTCTATGTAGCTCAGGTTCACGGCGTTGACGAAGACATCGCCGTTGTTGGCCGCCGGCTCGTCGGAGAGGACGCCGGTCACGGTGATGTAGAGCATGTCCGGGCCATTCACCTGTTGGGCCGCCGGCGCGTCCGTGGTGACAGTCAGCACCGAGCCGCCGATGGGGCTGTGGACCCAGTTGTTGCCGCTGTTGCTGTTGCTCAGGGCCACTCCCGTGACGCTGAAGACCAGACTGCCATCCAGCTTGGGCAGGGTGTCCGTGAGCAGCACGTCGGTGTAGGTCCGGGCGCCGAAGAACTCGGCCTGCATGGTGTAGGTGAAGGCCTCGCCGACGCTCACCGAGGATTTGTCCACGTTCTTGGTGAAGGTCTGGAGCGGCGTGGAGTAGGTGGTCACCGAGGCGTCCTGGCCGCAGGCGCCATCGTCGCACTCCGTGTGCACGTCCAGGATGGTGCGGTAGTTGTTGGCCCCGGCGGATGCCTCGGCGGAGAAGGTGGCTGTCCAGGTGTCGCCGTTGTTCAGGGTGCCCACGTTCCAGACGATCACGTTGCCGTTGACCGTGGGCACGCTGCCATCGGAGCCGTTGCTGCCGGACACGCCGATCCAGCCCACCTGCAGGGTCTCGGTCACCACCATGTTGTAGGCCGGCATGTCCCCGCTGTTGGGGATGCTGATGGTCCAGGTGTAGCGCTGCCCTTCCTCGATGGCCTGCTGGGACGGGGTCTGGCTGGCCCCGGAGATGTCCGAGCGCAGGATGGTGAGGGTGTTGGCGTTGTCCGTGACATCGCTGTAGGCGGTGCTGCAGCTGTCCTGGTAGGTGAGGCCGGCCGTGCCGTTGAGGGTGTTGTTGGCCAGGCAGACTCCCGCACCCACCGCCTTGGTCACGGAGAAGCGCAGGGTGTTGGTCAGGCTCTCCGAGGCGATCTGGCTGAAGGTCCAGGTCAAGGTGCCGGTGGCGTCCGCGGCGGGCGCGCTGTCCGGCGTGGGCGTGGTCCCGGAGGCCAGGCCCACGTACTTCAGATCCGCGGGCAGGGTGTAGGTGAGGACCACGTTGTCCGCTCGGGCGCCGCTGTTGGGGAAGCGGATCTCGATGACCCCATCCCCGGTGCACTGGGGCAGGGAGCTGTCCACCGCGTTCAGCGTGAAGCTGGGCTTGGTGCTGAAGGTGGCGCTGTCCGTGACCTGCTCTGTGGAGCAGACGTCCCCGGTGCTGCAGCCGAAGACCGCGGCCGCCTGGTTCTGGATGGGCGAGGCGCTGCAGGCCCCTGCGGGCACCGTCCCGGTGATCAGGTAGGTCATGGAGGCGTTGGGGGCCAGCGTCTGGCCGCCGGCCTCGTGCCATTTGAGCAGGCTGCTGGTCTGGGTGGAAGGTGCGGGGCTGACGCTGTCCACGGTGAAGTTGCTGCTGTTGGGCAGGGTGTCGTCCACGAAGAGGTTGGTGACGCTCTGGGCGCCGGTGTTGGTGACCTCCACCTCCCAGACCAGCTGATCCCCCACGCCTGCGTAGGTGCTGTCCCGCAAGGAGTCGCCCTCGGTCACGTTCTTCACCCGCTTGCGCACTGTGAGCTCCGGCGCATCCACCACCAGGGATTTGCTGTTCTCGGTGAAGGAGAGGGGCACCTGGCAGATATCCAGGGCCGTGCCGTAGGAGAGGGCCTGGGCCGCGGTGCCGCTGCAGCCTGTCTGGAGCTGGAGGGTGATGCGGATCTGGTCCTCGGCCTGGCGCACATCTAGCACATCGTAGCCCACAGTTCCCGAGGCGAAGTCGGCGATATCCCAGACCAGGGTCTGGCTGTTCCCGGAGGTGGTCACCGTGGGGGTGAAGGGCAGGTTTTGGAGTAGCTGGCCCGTGATGGTGCCGGTGACCACCTGCCCATCCTTGTCCAGCACGGTCACTGTGGCGCTCCCGGTCACGTAGGTGGCGTCGGTGAGCACCTCGGTGATGACGAAATCCTCCTCCACCGCCTTGGCCGACGTGTTCTTCACCACCAGGTCCACGGTGCCAGTGCTGCACAGGGGGAGGTTGGCCGTCTGGTTGTTGCTGCTCAGCAAGGAGGTGGGCGCCTTGAGCAGGCGCACCACGCCCGTGTCCTCGCCCTGGCAGGTGCCAGCCACACTGCCGCAGCTCCGGGTCAAGCGGATGTCCACCTGATCGGGCAGGGAACAGGTGACCACCTGGGCATCCACGTCGAACTGGATGCGGCTGCCCGCCGGCAGGCCCGGCGTGCCTGGGATGGTGAAGGTGACCACTTCTCGGCTGCCCACCGTGCCTGTGACGATGCTGATCGAGTCCAGGACCGCTTGGGGGGCGCTGGTGCTGCTGAGGGTGGCGGTCACGAAGGTGGAGCCTGCCGGCAGGGTGTTGGTGACCACCGTCTCCGTGGCCGGGGCGTTGCCGCCGTTGCTCACGTAGAAGCGCCAGCTGGCCTGGCTGTTGGCCACCGTGTACTCATCCGGCGTGGTGAAGAGGGTGACATCCGCGCTCTGGGTGGTGGCGCCGCCCTGGTCCTGGGCCGTGCGGGAGACGTCACAGCGGTCCTGGTAGGCCACGCCCCCATCCAGGGGATCCGTGGTCCCGCAGGGACGGAAGAGGGGGAAGGTGATGGTGCCCTGGCTGGTCAGATCGAAGGCGCTGTTGAAGGTGAAGGTGACGATCTGGCGGCCGCTGGGCAGGGTGCCCGTGTCCACCGTCACCGACTGGCCGCTGAAATCACCGCCCAGCACCGGGCTGGTGGGGGTGATAATATCGTTGGCCTCCGCGGTGAAGGTGACCACGATGCTGTCGGTCAACGTGCCCACCGTGTTTTTGTCCACGGTCAAGGTGATGTCGTTCTCCCGGCAGCTCTGGAGGGTGTCCGGCGTCAGCTGCAGGCCCAGGTCCCCTCGTTTCAGGGTGGTGAAGGCCCCCACGTAGCCCACGTTGCCCCCGTCACAGGCCTGGGCCGGGCCGTTGAGCTGGAACTGGGAGAAGAGGAACTCGGTCTGGCTGGCCGCATCGTTGACGATGCTGCCCGCGGCGGCCTCCACCTGGTAGGTGATGACGATGTCCGCGTTGCTGGCCGAAGCTCCTAGCACACTGGTTAGGCCGCTGAAATCCACCACCAGGGGCGGGCCCACACTGATGCTCACGTCGGCGGTCCGGTCCACGCCATCCACCTTGACCACCACCGAGCCCGGCGCCACGGTCATGGCCGCCGCGAACTGGCCCGCGCCCAGGGTGTCGGTGTAGATGGTGTCCGCCCAGGTGACCCCGCTGTTGATGGTCAGCGTGGCGGTGACGATCTGAGCGCTGCTGGGCCCGCACAGCTCGATGGGGGACGAGGTCTTGCTGAAGCTGTTGCCGCCGTCCAGGGTGTCCTGGATGTAGGTGGTGCTGCTGGCGCTGGCGCTCAGGTCACACTCCGGGCAGACGTCCGCGGAGGCGGTGACGTTGTTGGTCAGGGAGCCGCCCGCGCCGCAGACCGCGTTCGCTGGCACGGTCACATTCACGACCAGGGTGTCGCTGTAGGCGCCTGTCCCGTTCGTGGGCAGGTTCCAGACCAGGGTATTGCCGTTCTGGCTCACCAGGGTGCTGTTGTCGGCGGAGATAGTGTCGATGGTCAGCTCCGAGGGCACCACGTCGGTGATGGTGACGCCTCCAGAGCCGATGTTCTGCTGGTTGTCGCCGGAGACAGTGATGGTGTAGGCGAACGATGTGCCCGCGTTCACCACCTGGGGAGCCTGCTTGTCCACGGTCAAAGTGGGGGCTTCCAGGGGCAGGGTCTTGGACTCGGTGTCCGGCGTGCCCGTGAGGTCCATGAGCAGGCAGGCGTCTCCGTAGCTGGGTGTGAAGCCGATGCTCACCGTGGTGCCCGCGCACAGGTTGCTCGTGGTGGCGGTGACGTAGAAGACCACGCTCTCCCCGGCCAGGAGGGTGCCGCTGGGAGTGCCACCGGTGTAGGTGAAGGTGTTGCCGTTCTGGCTCCAGTTGGCCGCGGTGTCCGGGTCGGACGTGTCCAGGGCCACGGATGCACCGCTGGCGCTCAAAGTCAGGACCAGCTGGCGGGCCGCCCCACCGGTGTTGGTGACCGTCACCGGGATGCTGTCGTTCAGCGGGCCGCAGTAGGCCACGTCCGGCAGGGGCCCCACGTCCACGGTGACCGCTGGGTCCTCCAGGGTGAAGAGCAGATCCACGTTGTCTTCCACCGGGTTGCCGCTGATCCCTGTGCCGTCCTCGTTGCCGATGCTCCAGACACCGGTCACCGTGTTGGTCAGGTTGGTGCAGGAGGCCACCTGGGCCGTCACCGTGTAGAGTTGGGAGGCGCCCACGTCCAGGTCCACCGGCCCCGGCGCTGGGGTCACGGAGAGGTTGGCGTATCCGCTGCCGATGTCCTCGGTCAGCTCCGCGTCGTAGACCATGCCCAGCCCGGTGTTCTTCAGGTTGACGGTCCAGGTGATCACGTCACCGAAGGCGCCGCTCTGCAGGGCCGGTTCCTTGAGGATGGTCAGGTTGCCACGGACTGTCTGCACGTTCTCCTGGGTGGTCTGACAGGGGTTGCCCGTGTCCGGCGGGGAGCCGCTGAGCAGCTTCACGGTGAGGAGCTGGCCGGATTCCGCGTCCGCGTTGGTGGCCAGGCGGAAGACGAAGGTGAGGGTCTCGCCTGGGGCCAGGTCGGTCTGGGCCGAGGTGCCGGTGAGGCTGAGGGTGGAAGGGGTTCCCGGCGTGCCGGTGCCCGGATCCGTGTAGGAGAGGCTGCCCTCGCTGCTGCTGGTGACGCTGGCAGAGTTGCCCACGTAGTAGAAGCCGGCCGCGGGCTCGATGCGCAGACTCACCTCCGTGGTGGTGCTGGAGCCGTTGTTGGTCACCGTCACCGTGTAGACATCCCCGGCCACATTGCCCCGGCTCACCGGATCCGGCGGCACGGTCAGGGACATGGCCAGGTCATAGGAGGGGGAGCAGCTGGCTGTCGCGGCCAGAGGGCGAATCAGCGTGCCCCGAAATTCCCCGTCCTTCGGAGCGCTCATGTCCCCGGACGGCCCGCTGCGAGCCAGCCAGCTGGGCAGGACGTCGCCGCCCAGGGCTGCGTCCCGGTCGGAGGAGGCCATCCAGGTCGGCAGCAAGCTGCTGCCCAGCTCCGGTGACGCGACCGCCGCGGCTGTTGAGCTTCGGCTCGGCGCTGTCAGGCGGGTGGACGCCGTCGTCCGCTCCGGCACAGGG
>WGCB01000441.1 GCA_015494005.1 Caldilineaceae bacterium | reverse complement strand
GCCTTCTTCACGGCAACGCTGGGCGCCATCCCCGCGGGTGGGCGGCAGGTGCTCACCGCGCCCGTTTCCGCGGGATACGAGTCCTACGCTGTCTGGGTGGATGGAGCGAACCAGGTGGCGGAGATGGACGAAGCCAACAACCTGGTCTTCCGGCGCCTGGTGGTCCCGGCAGCGGACCGGCGGATCTACCTGCCGCTGGTCAACCGGTAGCCGGAGGGCGCCCCGGCGGGCACCGATGTCCTCGCCAGAGCGAAAAGCAGCCAGGGCAGGAAAGCCAGCTTGGTCCCCCAGGTGGTGGCATCAAAGAGCCCGTGGACCAGCATGGCTGTGAGGCCACCCACCGTGCCCAGGATCAAGGCGCGCTGAGCCCATGTGGCTGCCCGCCATCGCCTCACCAGGAGGATCCCGGTGCCCAGAAGCAGGGCCAGGTAGGCCAGCAAGCCAGGCAGGCCCAGATCGAGCCCGATCTGCAGGAAGAGATTGTGAGCGTGGGGAAAAGGGACCGCCTGGGAAGAGGGATAAGGGTAGAGCCTGGCAATCACCTCTGGGAAGGTGCCAATGCCGATGCCCGTGTAGCGGAAATCCTCCAATGCGGCCAGGGCCCGCAACCAGATGGCCTGCCGCCCCTTCCAGCTGGCTAGGGAGGTCATCTGGGCCACCCGCACCGCCAGGCCATAGGTGCCGGTGAGGTACATGGCCAGGCCCAGGAGCCAGAGCAGACCGGGCACCAGATAGGCACCCCGAGGCCAACGCAGGAAGAGCATGGCCAGCAGCCCCGCAGCCAGGCCCAGGTAGGCGCCCCGGCTCTGGGTCAACAACAGGGCGGCCAGCATGATCAGCGCGACCCCGGACGGAAGAATCTGCCGACCCAGCCCTCGATCTCGGCCGGGAACAAGCAAGGCCGCAACGGCGTAGGGCAGGAGCAGGATCAGACCGCCGGCCAGGACGTTGGGGTTGACGAACTCCAGCCAGCTGGGCCCCGCAGGAAGCTGGGCCAGGAGGCCATCCAGAGGCTGCAGCGCGGCCATCTTGACGGCCTGGGGGCGCACCTGGAGAAAGGCAATAGCGCTCAACGCCAGGCCCAGGAGAAAGGGCAGGGCCATGGGCAGGTCCGGCGCGCGCCGCAGGAGGGGCCACCGGACCAGGGCCAGGTAGAGGGAGAGGCCGAAGAGCAGGTAGCCGGCCGCCACCCAGGACCGGAGCGGATCCAGGGAGACAACGATGTTGACCGGCAGCCAGGCCAGCAGCCCCAGGACAGCCCAGCCCGTCAGCAAGTGAACGCCGGTCTGCTTCCGGACGATCAGGAGGCGCCAGAGTTGGCGCAGGATCTGCACGGCCAGCAGGGTCCCCACCAGGCCCGGATGCCAGGCCAGGGGCACCAGCCGTCCCGGCCAGAGGAGAAGCGGCCCCAGGAGAGCCACTGCCCCGACCTCGAGCCAGGCCAGGATGTCCCACCGGGACAGGCGGCCCGCGGCGGAGGATGACGCCGGAGCCATGGTAGGCGCCTCTTCCACGGTGCTGCTCACTGCTTTGCCTGGGAGGATGAACGCTGGGGCAGCGGACGGCCCCACGTGCTGGGCACCCCCACCTGTCGGAGCAGGGTCTCCCACCCCCGGGCCAGGTAACCCTCCATCTCGGCCAGCACCGACTCGTACTGGTCCCGCTCCTGGCCGAAGGGGTCCGGGATGTCCCGATGTTTCCCCACCAGCTCGCTCAGGAGCATGACCTTGGACAGGCTCGCCGGCGCCCAATGGTAGATGCTGTTCCGGTGGGCCTCCTCCATGACCAGGATCAGGTCGGCGACCAGAATGTCCCGGTAGCCCAGCCCCCGGCTGCGATGGTCCCGGATGTCCACGCCTCGCTCTTCCAGCAGCTCCACACCCAGGGGCGCCGCTTCCTCCCCGTCCGCGGCCCAAACCCCTGCAGATGTCACCGCCACTCGGTCGGCCAGTCCGGCTTCCTGGAGCATGCCCCGCAGCAACCCAACGGCCATGGGTGAACGGCAGCGGTTGGCCGTGCAGACCACCAGGATGTTGTACGACTGCGGTCCCACGCCCTTGCCTCCTTTCGTGTACTCGCCTCGCATTTTCCTGCACGCTTTGCTGTACTCTTCGCCCCACGTTTCTCAGGGCACCCAGATGGGGTCCCAATCATTGAACTCGTTGCTGCTCAGGTTGCGCTGGTTGCTGCCGTCCGCGTCCATGATCCAGAGCTGGCGCCGGCCCGTCTCCCGGTTGGACCAGAAGACGATCTGCCGGCCATCCGGCGACCAAGACGGGTGCTTGTCCCACTCCCAGGAGTTGAAGGTGAGACGGGTCAGGGTGCTGCCGTCCGGGGTGACGGTGTAGATCTCGTCGTTCCCCGGATCGGTGCTCACAAAGGCGATGAGCTCGCCCGTGGGGGACCAGGCGGGATCGTAGCTGGTGGCGTTGAAGGCGGTCAGCTGCCGGGTGTCCCCGAACTCCAGGGAGTGGATCTGGATCTGGAGGTTGCGGTTGCCGTCCGGCGCCACGATGGCCTGGCGTTTGCCGTCCGGGGAGAGGCCCAGCCGGTCCTGGAGGAGGGCATAGGGCCAGCTCTCGGTCACGCTGTAGACGATTCCTGTGGCGGGGATTCGGGCGCCGCCACTGAGGATCCGGCGGTGAAGTCTGGTCCACGCGAACACAGGGCGGGGACAGATCGGTGGATCTGTCCCCGCCCTGTGCGTTGTGATCTCGCCTTGCTTTTGCTACTGGCCGACCGTTTCGTGCAGGGCGATCACCTTCTGGGCGGCCTGGTCGTCGGTGATCAGCACGTTGACATGCCCCCCTCGCAGGGCGCCGTAGATGGCCTGCCCTTTCCGGGAGCTGCCAGCCACCCCCATGACCACATCGATCTTGGAGAGGGTGTCGAGGTCGATGCCCACGGCCCGCCGGTTGATCTCGATGTCCAGCCACTGGCCAGTCAGGGAGTAGTGCTGGGCGCAGACGTCGCCCACCGCCCCACTGGCCCGGATGCGCTGGGCTTCCTCTTCTGTCACGTAGCCCGCCCGGAGCAGGCTGTACAGGTCGGAGCGGGTGGAGCCGATGCCCACCAGAGCCACGTCCACATGCTGGGCCCGGCGCAGCACCTCCCGGATGCTCCGCTCCTGGAGGAGGGCGTCCCGGCCGGCCTCGCTGTCCACGATGAGAGGGGCGTGGAGATGCCAGCAGCGACAGCCCAGCCGCTCTGTCAGCAGGTGGGCCAGGATGGGCCCATTGGTGGGCAGATTCTCCGAGCCCGTGGCGCCGATGAGCTGGACCACTTCCGCGTTGGGCAAGTAGCGGGGTCGCATGGTCTTGATCATCTGGTAGAGGGCCGTTCCCCAGGAGATGCCGACGATCATGCCATCGTGCAGGACCCCGTCCAGGTACTGGGCGGCCAACACCCCCAGCCCCTGCAGCATCTCCTCGTAGCTTTTGGATCCCCGCACCAGCACGCGCGCCGCCTTGAGGGGAAACCGCTCCATCAGGGCCTTCTCCAGTTCCGGGGAGGTGCGCCAGGGGTAGTGGACGATGATCTCCACCACCCCTTTCTCCCGGGCCTCGGTGAGCAGGCGAGAGATGGCGGAACGGGTGACCCCGATCTCCTTGGCGATCTCCTGCTGGGTCTTGCGGTGGTCGTAGTAGAGGGAGGCGACTCGGGCCAGATAATCAAGCCGTGCGCTGTCGTGATCCATCCCAGTGCCCCTTGTCATGTGTGATTAGCTGTCACATATGTGCCTTGTGTACAGTATAAAATATCTGACGCGTTTGTCAACAGCAACATTTTTTACCACATCCCGGACAGATCGACAAAGGCCATGGGACGGGGTGGGAGGCTGGCTCATCCGAGGGCGGTGCCCCCGGCCTGCCTGGACGCCTGGAGCCGAGCTGCTCGGGGGAATTCTGAAGGGGGCGGGTGCCCGATGAGATCCGTTGCGGCTGGACGGTCCGGCCAGGCGGCGGGCGTGGATAGGGG
>WGCB01000440.1 GCA_015494005.1 Caldilineaceae bacterium | reverse complement strand
GGCCCACACCTGATCGAAGACCACGTCCCCCTGGATGGGGGGCATCTCCATGGCGTCCAGCTTCTCCTGGACGTCCGGCGCCACGGTCTCCCTGGGGTTGATCATCACCTTCCTGGGCTATGCCCAACGCTTCAACCAGCCCATCGCCCAGATCAGCGTCCTGTGGACCAACCTGCAGAGCGCGGTCGCCGGGGCGGAGCGCATCTTCGAGCTCCTGGACGAGGCGCCGGATGTCCAGGAGAAGCTGGATGCCATGGAGATGCCCCCCATCCAGGGGGACGTGGTCTTCGATCAGGTGTGGGCCGAGTACAATCCCGGCGAGCCGGTCCTGAGGGGCATCTCCCTCCATGCCCAGCCGGGCCAGACCATGGCCATCGTGGGGCCCACCGGCGCGGGCAAGACCACCCTGATCAACCTGATCCCCCGCTTCTACGACGTGACCCAGGGCGCGGTGCGCATCGACGGCATCGACGTGCGGGACGTGACCCTGGAGAGCCTGCGCCGTCAGATCGGCATCGTGCTCCAGGACACTTTCCTCTTCAGCACCAGCGTGTTGGAGAACATCCGCTATGGCCGGCCGGACGCCACGGACGAGGAGGTCATCGCCGCGGCCAAGCTGGCCCAGGCCCACGAGTTCATCCAACGCCTGCCCGAGGGCTACCAGACCGTCCTGGGGGAGCGAGGTGGCGGCCTGAGCCAGGGCCAGCGTCAGCTCATCGCCATCGCCCGGGCCGCGCTGGCCAACCCCCGCATCCTCATCCTGGACGAGGCCACCAGCAGCGTGGACACCCGCACCGAACGCAAGATCCAGGCGGCACTGGAGACGTTGATGGCCGGTCGGACGAGCTTCGTCATCGCCCATCGGCTCAGCACCATCCGCCACGCGGACCAGGTGCTGGTCCTGCACCAGGGCCAGATCATCGAACGGGGGACCCACCAGGAGCTGTTGGCCCAGCGTGGCTTCTACTATGAGCTCTACATGAGCCAGTTCCAGGAAGAGGAGGAGACGCCGATGGAGGCCGAGGAGGCGGCCCCCTGAGGAGCCAGGCGACGCGAGATCCCAGGGGAAGCTACTCTGAGCGTAGCTGGAGCCAGACCAGGGGGATCAGCATGGACACCAGAACCACGGGCGCGATGACCCAGGGATGGAAGGTGGCGGCCAGCCGGGAGATCCCGGGGATGAGGCCCAGGCCGTAGAGGAGATAGCCGCCCCAGCCCGCGATGACGGCCCAGAGGAAGCGGTGGACCAGCTGGGGCCGGGGCATGATGCGGATCAGCACCACCAGGAGCAACGAGAGCACCGAGAGCATGGTCACCCCAGCCACCACCAGGGTGGAGAGATCCAGCCGGAAGGGAGGCGGCGTCACTGCGGCCACGCCAGGCGTGGGGGTGGCGGTGGAGGAAAGGCCAGCCTCGCTGGTCTCGGTGGGTTCAGGCGTGGGGGTCTCGGTGGGCTCGGGCGTGGGAGTGGCCGGCTCCTCTGCCCCCTGGATCTCCACCATGAGCGGCTCCTTGGAGACCGCGTCACCGGCCCGGGCCGTGATGGACAGGATCCCGTCCTGGTCCAGCAGCACGGCGATGGTGGCCAGGCCATCCCGGGTGGTCACCGGCTCCGTGGGCAGGGCCAGCTCCGCGCCCTCGTAGATGAACTCGAAGGTCACTGGGGTGTTGTCCGGCACAGGATGGCCGTTCCGGTCCAGGATAGGGCCGGCCTGGACGGTCAGCGTTGTCCCTGCGGGCAGCACCAGCCGGCTCTCCCCGTTGGTTTCCACCACCTCCAGCTCCTCGTTTTCCATCACCGCGTTCGGGATTTCCAGAGGGATGTTGCGTTCCGGATCGGGCAGCAGCCGCTCGGCCAGGTCCGCGAAACGGGTGCCAGGGACGCTCATCGGCGGCGCGCCGTCCGGGGGGAAACCGTTGAACAGGGCGCGCACCGCCTCCTCCAGGAAGGGCTGGATCTTGCTGTAGATGCCGTAGTAGGCGGAGAGCTTGCTGATCTCCGTGGCATCCAGGAAGTAGGGGGCGTTGAAAGCCAAGACCACGAGGTTCTGACCGCTTGGCCGGTCCCCCTGCTCCCGCAGGAAGCGTTTCAACGCATCGCTCTCCTTCCGCACCTCTGGATCCACATCCAACATGGCGAAGACGATCCAGTCGGCGTTCTCCATCTCGTCCGCCATGGCCTGCTGCTTTGTGGCGCTGAGCGCACCGTCCAGAAACAGCTGAAGCTCGGCGAAGGTTCGGCTGTTCACCTGGCTCGGCACGATCTGGTCCGTGCCCTCGGGCCCGTAGAGGCGCACAATGATCTCCTCCAGGGCCCGGTCCGGGATGGCCGGCTCCTCGGGACAGTCGGCGCACTCCCGCATGGGATGGCTGTCGGTGAAGATCAGGATGCGGTCGTCCTGCTCCGGTTGCAGGGGGCGAGTTTCCAGCTCTGGATAGAGCAGGGTGACGGCTGCTCGAGCCACCCTGCCGATCGTGGACAGGGAATCGCTGCTGGTGACAAAGCTGGGGCGATCCGCGTCGGTGGCCAGCTCGGCCGGGGAAGCCAGGCTCGGTTCGGAGCCCTCTGCTGGCCCTGGGCTGGACTCTGGAGTGGCCTCGACAGTCGGTTCGGGCGGCTGGGGCAGGTCGGACTCCTGGACCAGCACCTGGCCCAGAGGAACGCCCCGGCTCTCCTCCGCGTCCAGGTCCCCTCGCTCGACGGTTTTGCCGTACAGGCGCAGCTTCAAGCGCAGGATCCGCTTCAAAGCGGCATCCACAGCCTCGGCGGAACTTGAGTTGGTGACGTATCGCCCCTGGAGGAACTCGACCGCCTCGCGGATGTTGTTCAGCTCGTCCTGCCAGTCGCCTCCGGGCGCAAAGTTGGCGAGGTAGAGGAGATCGTTGCCGGCCACGAAAGCCGCCTCGATGATGCGCCGCACAGGAAATCCCTCGCCTGTGGGGTCGTAGTTGCGCTGGATCGCCGGCACGCCCAGGGCGTCGCTCATGATCACGCCTCCGCCCTGGCGCCAGTTCACGAAGGGCTCCAGCGAGAAGAGCGAGGCCAGCTCCGCGGACAGGCTGATGGGGCGCACTCCCCGCTCCGGGCTGCCCTGGATGCCGCTGTACCGGCTGTGGCTGGACATGAGCCCTTCCGTGGCGCCTGGGTCGCCATCCAAGCGCAGAATGGTCGAAGGACGCTGGGCCACCCGCGCGAAGGGCTGCAGATCTCGGCTGAGCAGCTCCTCCAGGTCCGCCTGGATGGTGGCCACCTCCTCGCCGGGGCGGCGGTCGCTCCGTCCCTGGCCGGGAAAGTGGTTGGCGATGGTGGCCACCTGGTTGTTGCTCCCCGCGTGGATCCCCTCGATGTAGGCCTGGCCCAGCTTGCCCACCCAGAAAGGGTCGCTGCCGAAGGCGTAGATGCCGAAGCCCCGAGCGATGTCCGGCCGCACCGGATCCAGCACGTCCAGGGTGGGGCCCAGGAGCATGTTGATCCCCACAGCGCTCAGCTCCCGCCCCAGGATCTCCCCCACGGAGTAGGTCAGTTCCGGATTCCAGCCAGCGCCCAGGGCCATCTGGGGCGGCAGTGGGGTGAAGCCCTGGCGCAGGGCGGTGCGGGGCAAGCCATCCCCGGCCTGATCCACCCCGATGAGCAGGGGGATGCCCAGGGTGTCCAGCTGGCTGGGCGGGGGATCCAGGGCTCGCTCCTCGGAGAGAGGGATCCCGTAGGCCAGGGCCTGGAGCCGGTTGGTCAGGGTGGCCACCTGGCGGATGGTGTCTGTCCCCGGGCTGTTGCTGAAATTGCCATTGGCCGGGCTGAGCACCACCCCGCCGATGTGGTATCGGTCAATGAGCTCCCGCACCTCCGGGCTGATGCGATCCCCCTGAAAAGTCACCACGAAGAGCTGCCCCACCCGCTCCTCCGGGGACATGGACTCGATCAGCCGGTCGATGTAGGCGTCCAGCAGATCGTCGGCGCTGGGCGTGGGGGTCACGGTGGGGG
>WGCB01000439.1 GCA_015494005.1 Caldilineaceae bacterium | reverse complement strand
CCGTAGCGCGGGGTCTGGGAAATCCCGATCCACTTGAGCTCCTGTGAAAGCCTCTAATTTGTCTTGTCCAGAACGACTTATTACTTGGTCGAAGTGGATGAAGAGCCACTCGCCCTGATAGCGATGTTTGCGTAAAATATGAAGATACATATGCTTCCAGATGTCCAATGCGATATCATAGTCGATTTTCAACACTTGAAGATAAGTTTTTTGGGCTTCCTTGACAATGCTTTGGGCTGTACTCGTGGGATGTCGAAACACACAGATGAACCGTGTGGTTGCAGGCAAAAATGGTCGCCATACGGGGAGTGTATACGAAAAACGTGGGTCTTTAAAGCAAAAAGGTTGGTGCTGAACAACTTTTTGGATTCGCTTTTCAATGGCGGGTCGGGAAGGTATCTTGGTCTCCAGCGATACACGGGCCAGCCACTTTTGCATGTATCCTAGACGATTTCGGAAGAGAACACGGCCAATATATCGAGGTCGATGGGGGACCACACGTTTCAGAATGGCTTCATTGATGTCATTGATCTCATGATCTTCAAAAAAGCCCTTTGGATTGGAATCCCGTGGCGGCACGAAACGGGTTCCCATGTAATAGCCTGCTTTTGCTAGACTGCCAGCTACCATGCTGGTGCCACTACGACCAGAGCCGAGAATTAATACGTTGTACATGTGGTTTCGTCCTTCCGTCGCGCCAGCCGGAGCACATAGCCCAGCCGCTCCCTGGACTGGCGGGGCTGCAGGAGGAATGTCAACGCTCCAAAGCCCCCCACCGCGTAGAGCCCCTTGACTGCCACCCGCACGGCCAGGGGAAGCTCCGTTAGCCCGGTGTTCCGGTTGAGCCACCAATACCCGGCCAGCAGGATCCCCCCGGCCAGGGCCGGCCCAGCCAGGAAGCGCAGCAGGTTCACGCCGATCTCCTGGGCCATGCGCCGGTAGCTCAGGGCCACCCCCACGGAGAGCATGAGCCCCACGGCCAGGGCTGTGCCCAGCGCGCCCCAGCGGACGGTCAGGGGGTAGCCGGCCAGGGCCAGGACAGCCAGCTGCACCAGGTTGTAGCGCACCGTCAGATTGGGCTTGCCCACGGCGATGAAAAAGGTGTTGGCGTTGAGCATCAACGGACGCACCAGAGCGAAGATCACCAGGATGCGCAGGAAGAGGGTGCTGGGCAGCCAGCGAGCCGTGTAGAGCAGGGTCAGCAGGTCCGGCGCTGTGACGATCAGGGCCAGCAGCACGGGCATGGAGACGGTGATCACCAGCCAGAGGACCATCTCCGCGGTGCGGCGCAGGCGGACCGGATCGTCCTGCAGGCGGGCGTAGGTGAAGAACGCCGCCCGGGTCAGCAGGGCGTTCATGAGCAGGACCGGCCACTGGGCCAGGCGGTAGGCCCGGTCGTAGAAGCCCAGCTCCCGAGCGTCCACAAAGGTGCCGATGTAGAAGTTGTCCAGCTGGGTCAACAGCAGACCGATGAAGGTCACCAGCCCCACGGTGACGCCAAAGCCCAGGAAGCGCCAGGCCAGGGTCCGGTCGAAACGCCAGGTGCGAAAGGCCGGCAGCCTCCCCTGACGCAGCAGGACCCACCAGATGCCCAGGAAGAAGAGCCCGTTGAAGACCAGGTTCTGGGCCACCAGGCTCCAGACCCCGCCGTCGTGGAGGGCCATCCAGAAGGCCGGGACGTAGGACAGCGGGAAGGCGATCCCCTGGACCAGGCTGGACTGGGCGAAGCGCAGCTCCTTGTCCAGGACGGTGCTCCCGACCGCCGCCAGGCTCTCCAGGATGCCTCCCACCAGCAGGGCCAGGCTGACCCAGGCCACTGCTTCCCCGTAGTTCAGCCAGAGGAGCACCGGCACGGCCAGCACGCCCAGGGCCAGGCTGAGGCCGGCCGCGGCCCCTTCCAGGACCAGGTAAGTGCCCAGGCTGCGGCCGTCTGTCCCCCGATGCTGGGCGAAGGCCCGCCCCAGGCCCAGCCGAGGCTGCAGGCGCAGGATCTGGGCGAAAACCATGGCCAGGGCCAGGGTGCCGAAGGCCTCGGGGAAGAGGATCCGGGTCAGGAAGATGTTGGCGACGAAGCCCACGCCGATCTGCCAGTAGGAGCTCATGGCCACCCACAGGCCGCCCCGCACGGCCCGGTAGGCCAGGGGCGTCTCCTGGGGCTGGCCGGGCTCCTGGCCCCTGGGCTGGGCTGCCTCGTTCACCTGGACCACCGCCCTGCAGCCTCCTGGACCACCGCCTGGTAGACGGCCACGGTCTCCTCCGCACAGCGGCTCCAGGAGAAGCGGGCCGCCTGCTCCCGCCCCCGCCGGGAGAGCTCCTCGGCCAGGCCCGGCTCCGTCAGGATCCGCCGCAGGGCCGCCAGGAGGGCCTCCTCGTCCCGGGGATCCACCAGGAGCGCGGCGGATCCGGCCACCTCGGGCAGGCTGCTCACGTTGCTGCAGACCACCGGCGTGCCGCAGGCCATGGCCTCCAGCACCGGGAAGCCGAACCCCTCGTAAAGGCTGGGCATGACCAGGGCCTCCGCGCCGCTGTAGAGGGCGGGCAGCTCCGCGTCCGCCACGTAGCCGGTGAAGCGCACCCGCTGGCCCAGCCCCAGCTCGTCCACCAGCTCCTGAATGGGCTGGAAGAGCCATCCCCGCCCGCCGGCGATCAGGAGCCGGTGGGGGAAGCCCTCCCGCACCAGCCGGGCCAGGACCCGCAGGGCCGCGGCGTGGTTCTTCCGGGGCTCCAGGGTGCCCACCATGAGCAGGTAGGGCCGGTCCGGGCTGAAGCGCTCCCGCACCTGGGCCACCTGGGCCGGGTCCGCGGGGGCGAAGCGGGCGTCCACCCCTTCGTGCACCACGTGGATCTTCTCCCCAGGCACCCGGTAGAGGGCCATGAGATCCCGGCGGGTCTGCTGGCTCACCGCGATGATGGCCTGGGCCGCCTTCACGAAGAGGGGCATGCCCAGGCGCAGGAAGGCCCGGTTGGTCCAGGTGTGGTGCTGGGGATAGCGTTCGAAGATCAGGTCGTGGACGGTGAGCACCGCGGGCCGTCGAAGCCAGGGGAGCAGGTGCTCCGTGGCATGGTAGAGCTGGCTGGGGGGCAGCCGCTTCTCGTACCAGGGCTGCCGGGCCAGCTGGCTGGCCAGCACGCTCAGCCGCCAGGGATACTGGCCCAGGCGCAGGCTGGCCTGGGGCGCGTCGGCCAGGGACGGAGGCAGGCGGTGGCCGCTGTGGGCGTTGTGGAAGAGAGTGAGGGCCACCCGATCCCCCTGCTCCTGGAGGAGGTGGGCGGCCAGGCGCTCCGTGTAGCGGCTCAGTCCAGCCCGTTGATGCACCGCCGGCCCCGCGTCCAGGAGCACCCGCAGCCGGGCCCCGGCCCTCCCCGCGCCCACGGTCTGGGCGGGGCTCGGCCCGCTTTTCGACACAGGCTCCGATGCAGCGAGAACAGGGGCGCCCACGGTCACTCCTCGCTGGGGTCCGGGCTGCCGTCCGGCTGGATCTCGCCAGGCCCAACCGCTTCCAGGCGGCGGAGGAGAGCCGGCCGGTCGCTCTGACCCACCAGCACGGAGCGCTCCACTGGCCAGGGCGCCAGCTGCACCAGCAGGAAGAAAGGCCGGCGCAGGAAGCCCGCAGCCCCCACCAGGCCCAGGATCAGCGCTGGCCAGAGCAGCCAGTCCCCGGGCAGGTGACGGACCTGCACGTCCAGCCCCGGCGCCAGCTGGAAGACCAGGGGCATCTCCCCGTCGGGCAGGGGAATGGCCCGCAGCTCCCGTCCCTCCTGGCCCAGACGGTCCAGGGTCTCCCGCAGGATGGGCTCGTTGCTCTCCTGGTGGAAGACCTCGATGAGGAAGGTGGTGCGCTCCCCGGAGTTCCCCTGGGGATCGTCCACCCGTACCAGGCGCAGCCCGGCGCCGGCCTGGGGCAGGAGCACTGTCTCCTCGCTGCCAGGCCCTGGGAAGAGGAAGCCCAGCTGGGCCTGGCCCTCGGTTTCCCCGGGCAGGGCCAGGGCCGGGCGCTTGTCCGG
>WGCB01000438.1 GCA_015494005.1 Caldilineaceae bacterium | reverse complement strand
GGCCAGGACCGGGGCCGCGTCCGCATCCCCCACCTGGGCCAGGGCCCGCAAGGCCCACCAGCGCCGGTCCGGGTCCTCGGACCGGGCCAGGGCCAGGAGCTGGGGCGCGTCCTGGGGCGTCAACAGGAGCGTCAACGCCTCGGCCCGCTCGTCGTCTCCCCCGGCCACAGCGGCCAGGAACCGCTCGTAGTGGCTCTTCCCCGTGCGTTTCACCGTGAACCCTCCTTGCCTGTGGGCGCTCGCTGGGCGCGTTGCCTCTTGCGTGGATCTCGCCTGCAGCCCATCTTACCGGCCCGGCGGCTGGCCGGTCAAATCCACCGGCCGATCCCACGTTACGCCCCCCTTTCCCAGACCCCATCCCACGCGCCCAGATTGGTCCTCCGGCCCCAACCGTGCTAGAATTTCGCGTCTGTGTGGGGGCATGTTCGCCCCCGATCCATCCCAGGAGCGACGCCGATCATGCTGCCCGATGAGTCCCGTGAATCCCGCGCCCAGGCCCTGCCCGAGGGCTGGCGCAGCACTGCCCTCACCGTGGTGATCCCCACCTTCAACGAGGCGGACAACCTGGAGGCCATGGCCACGGCCCTCTTCCGCTTGCCCCTGCCCAACCTGCGGCTGATCGTGGTGGACGACAACTCCCCGGACGGGACCGGGCAGCTGGCGGACACCCTGGCCCAGCGCTTCAACCAGGGGGAACGGCCCCGCATGGTCGTCATCCACCGCCGGGGCAAGGCGGGGCTGGGCACGGCCTACGTGGCGGGCATTCAGCGGGCCCTGACCGACGGCGCCCAGTTCGTGGTCCAGATGGACGCGGACTTCAGCCACTCGCCTCGCTACATCCCCCAGATGCTGGGCGTGATGCTGGCCACCGGCGCGGACGTGATCATCGGCAGCCGCTACGTGCCCGGCGGCAGCCTGGACCAGGGCTGGAGCTGGTGGCGGCGCTTCCTGAGCTGGTGGGCCAACGTCTACAGCCGGGCCATCCTGGGCATCCGGGTGCGGGACATGACCGCCGGCTTCAAGCTCTGGCGGCGGGAGGCGCTGCTGAACATCGGCCTGGAGAACATCCGCAGCAACGGCTATGTCTTCCAGGTGGAGATGGCCTACCTGAGCGAGAAGCTGGGCTTCCGCATCATCGAGCTGCCCATCCACTTCGAGGACCGGCGCATCGGCCAGAGCAAGATGGACGTACCGGTGAAGCTGGAATCGGCCTGGCGGGTGTGGGAGCTGCGCTGGCGTCACCGGGGACGGGTGCGCCCCCGCCCGGAGCCCAGCGCCCTGCCCCGCTCGGAGACGATGCACCGTGAGGCCTGAGCCGTGAAGCGACTTCTCCGGGGGCTTTCCCACCGCCGGGCGGACCTGTTGGCTCTGGGCCTGCTGCTGCTCCTGCCGCTGCTCTGGTTCGCGCCGGTGCTCTTCCTGGGCAAGACCCTTCTTCCCTTCGACAACCTCTACACCTTCGAGCCCTGGCGCAGCCTGCGGCCGGAGCTGATCCCCCACAACGGGTTGCTCAGCGACCTGGTGCTGGAGAACGCGGTCTGGAAGCTGCACATCCGCCGCACCCTGGCCCAGGGGCAGCTCCCCCTGTGGAATCCCCAGATCTTCACGGGCATCCCCTTCCTGGCCGCGGGCCAGGCCAGCGTCCTCTACCCCCTGAGCCTCCTCTTCTACACCCTGCCCCTGGAGGCGGCCTACGGCTGGTTCACCGCGCTGCAGCTGGCCATCGCCGGCATGAACATGTACATCCTGGGGCGCACCCTGCGGCTGGGCCCGGTGGCGGCCCTGCTCAGCGGCGTGGTCTTCATGTTCAGCGGCTTCATGGTCGTGAGCGTGGTCTTCACCATGGTCATCGCGGCCGCGGCCTGGCTGCCCCTGCTCCTGGCCATCGTGGAGCACGTGATCCGCAAGCAGGAGGAGAAGGGGCTGGCCAGCTTCCGGCCTGTGCCCTACGTGGTGGCTGGGGCCGGGGTCATCGGCGTCATGACCCTGGCCGGCCACCCGGAGTTCTTCTACTACACCCTGCTGGTCACGGGGATGTACGCGGCGGTGCGGCTGGCCCTCGCCTGGGGGTGGCTGGCGAGGGGTGAGGCGTCCCCCCTCCTCGTCCTGCGTCGCGTGGCGGCCCTGGCCCTCTGGCTGCTGGTGATGGTGGCTTTGGGACTGGGCGCAGGCGCGGTGCAGCTCATCCCCCTCTACGAGCTGGTGACCCTGAACTTCCGGGAGGGGTCCGCGAGCTATGCCCAGGTGGTGGGCTGGGCCTGGCCCACCCGCCATCTGCTGACCTTCCTGCTGCCGGATGTCTTCGGCAACCCCAGCCACCACGCCTGGTTCGACCTGTGGAACCTGCGCTGGGAGCCGGTCCGGGTCAACGCGCTGGGCCAGCCCATCGACACCATCTTCTGGGGCATCAAGAACTACGTGGAGGGGGGCAACTACCTGGGGATCCTCACCTGGCTGCTGGCCGGGGTGGCCCTGGTGACGGCTGTGGGGAGGCCGACACGGAGACAGGGAGGCCAGGGAACCAGGGGAGCACACACGCCCAGCCAATCGCCGGATCACCTCTCCACCCCCACCTGGATCTTCGCCGGCCTGGCCGTGCTCTCCCTGCTCTTCGCCTTCGGCACCCCCCTCTACGCCCTGCTCTTCTACGGCCTGCCTGGCTGGAAGCAGCTGCACAGCCCCTTCCGCTGGGTCTTCCCCTTCACGGTAAGCATGGCCGTCCTGGCGGGGATCGGGCTGCAGAGGATGGAAGATCGAAGATTGAAGATTGAGCAGCCGAAAACTGGAGACCGAGGTGAAGAGAACGGAGATTGGAGATCAGAGAGTGGGGCGCGACAGGGCCAATCGCCAATCTCCAGTCTCCGATCTCTAGTCTCCAATCTCCAATCCTTGGTCCTTTCCCTCCTCCCCCCGGCCAGGAGGGCGGCCAGGGG
>WGCB01000437.1 GCA_015494005.1 Caldilineaceae bacterium | reverse complement strand
TCACCGGGGTGCTCAGGCCCTGGGAGGGGGAGGATGGGGTGGTTGGATGGTTGGGGTTCATTGGCTCGCTCTCGGTTGGGTTTCGTCGCTGTGAGCCCGGGCAGGTCTACTCTCCCGGGCGCAGGTCCTGCACGTTGAGCTGGAGGGTGCGCCGCCCCTGCCACTCGTTGACCTCCAGATGAAAGGCCAGGTCCACCCGACTGCCCGGCCCCAGCTCCGACCGCCACGCCCCCTGGTGGAAGGCGATGGCATCCAGGGTCGGGGAGCCGGGCCCCGCATCCACGGTCAGCTTCAGGTGCTTGCCCTGGCCCACGCCCCGCACCCGGCGCACCCGGCAGCCTCGGGCCAGGAAGAGGGGCGGGCTGTTGCCTTCCCCGGTGGGCTCCAGCCGGGTGAGCTGCTCCTGCAGGGCCCAGGTGAGATCTGGGAGGGCCACCTCCGCGTCCAGCCAGAGGGTGGGGCGCAGGTCCGGATGGGCGCTCAGGGCTTCCTGGGCGATGGCGGCCAGGGCTTCCCGCAGCTCGGGCAGGCGCTCCGTGCGCAGGGTGAAGCCGGCGGCTCGGCTGTGCCCGCCGTGGCGCACCAGCAGGTGACGCACCTGGTCCAGGGCCTGGGTGATGTGGAACTCCGGGATGCTGCGGGCGCTGCCCCGGGACTCCTCCGGCCCCTCCTCGATGACCACCGCGGGCCGGTAGAACTGGCTGGCCAGGCGTCCGGCCACCAGCCCCACGATGCCCGGCAGGAAATCCGGGCTGCTGGCCACCAGGATGGGCGCGTCCGGCCCGTTCTCGGCCATCTGGGCCTGGGCCAGATCCTGGGCCTCCGCAGTGAGCTTCTGGCGGCGCTGGTTCAGCTCCTCCAGGTGGCTGGCCAGGGCGTGGGCCCGCCCAGGATCCGACGTGCGCAGGAGCTCGTAGGCCAGCTTGGCGTGCTCCAGGCGCCCGGCCGCGTTGATCCGGGGTGCGATGCGGAAGCTGATGGCCGTGCTGTCCACCCCCTGGGGGCGCAGGCTGGCGTGCTGGAAGAGGCTGCTCAGGCCGGGGCGCTGGGTCTCCCGCAGTTTTTCCAGCCCCCGCTGCACCAGGGAGCGGTTCTCCCCGGTCAGGGGCATCATGTCCGCCACCGTGCCGATGGCCACCAGGTCCAGCAGGGACGCCTCCAGCTCCGCCGCCTGGTCCGGGACCAGGGCGCTCCAGGGCTGCTGGGAGACGGCCCGGAGGATGGCCTGGGCCAGGCGGTAGGCCACCCCCACCCCAGCCAGGCGGTGGAAGCCACTGGTGCAGTCCGCCCGCTGGGGGTTGACCACGGCCCGGGCCGGGGGCAGCTCCGCCCCCACCGAGTGGTGGTCCGTGACGATGACATCCAGGCCCAGCTGCTGGGCCAGCGCCACCTCCTCCACGCTGCGGATGCCGCAGTCCACGGTGATGAGGAGCTGGGCCTTGCCGGCGAGCTGCCGGATGGCCTCCTGGTTCAGGCCGTAGCCCTCGTCCACCCGGTCCGGGATGTAGGCCCCCACCCGAGCGCCCGCGGCCTTCAGCGCGTCCACCAGCAGGGCCGTGGCGCTGACGCCGTCCGCGTCGAAGTCGCCGTAGACGCAGATGGTCTCCTCCGTCTCCAGGGCCTGGAGGATCCGCTGCACCGCCTGGGGCATGTCCCGCAGCCGATAGGGGTTCTCCCGGACCGCGTCCGGCCCGTTCAGGAAGGCGGTCACCTCCTGGGGCGTGCGCAGGCCCCGGTTGTAGAGCACCTGAAGCAGCAGGGGGTGCTCTGGGCTGGACTGGAGGAAGGCGGTGGGAGCGGCAGGGTGGAGCTGCCAGCGCTTGGCTGGGGATGGCAAGGGTGACTCCTGGTCCGTGGAAGCGTGGATGGCCGAGCTGCAAACTGCCCTCCATTATAGCCCTCCGCCAGGGCCCCTAGCAAAAGATCTGGCGGATCGATGGACCTGGACGAGCGAGCCGCCTGGCAAGATTTCCCGGCAATTTCTCTGGCCCGGCGGATCTGGGTTACAATGGGTGGAAGAAGCGACGAACGAGCCATGCCCCCCTGTTCCGCACGGACGCCCATGCCCGACGAACCGAAGGCCACCTCCACGCTGGATCGCCTGCGCCGCCTCCAGGGGCTGCGCTCCCGGCGCGCGCGGGAGGAGCGGGAACTCACTGGCCTGGCCCAGGACGCGCTCCCCGGGGATCCGGGGCCGGCCGGGCCGCTGGAGCAGCTGATCCCTGGCCGGACGGTGGAGAACGACCTGGGCAGCTGCTTCCTGCTGGAAGAGCGCATCCCCTTGGAGACGGTGCGGGGTGTCCGCCCCCTGGGGGCGCTCCTGGGCCGAGAAGCTCGGGGGCTGGATCTGCCCGAGGAGTTCGACTTCCGGGC
>WGCB01000436.1 GCA_015494005.1 Caldilineaceae bacterium | reverse complement strand
GTGAGGAAGGCGGAGACGCTGAGCACCGCGCCAACAGCCAGGAGCCCTACGCTCAGCGCCGCGGCCACCTGGACCGGGTCCAGCCGCCGCCAGAGCAGGTAGGCGTAGCCGGCCAGGAGCCCGGCCACCACCCCCGGCCAGAAGGCCAGGCCTCCCGGGCGGATGCTGAACATGAGGAGAGGATCCTGACGGTAGATGGGCCAAAACTGGACCACATGCCACAGTCGGGCTACAATAAGCCCGGCAATCAAGGCGAGCAAGCCGAAATTCCAGAGCTCATCGCTGTCCAGCCCGTAGCGGCGACCGAAGCGGGCTGTCACATCCAGGCCCAGCCAGACGGCCACCAGGGCCAGGATGGGCGCGGTGGGCAGGGAGAGGGGTCCAACGGGGATCACAGGGTACACAGTGGGCTCCTTGAACGGGCTCCTTGAACGAGCAAACGGAAAGACGGAGGGCGGGGACGGAAGACGGGGACGCCCCATGGCCAGCCATGGACCACTGGGTGGTTCGACCATCAGTGGATGGTTGTTGGTCGGCATCGTCCCGGTTGCGTGTGCTTGTTTCCGTCCGCCTGGACTGTGGCCCAATCATACCCGATCTTGGAGGAAAGGACGAAAGAATGCGAGTTTTGGTAACCGGCGGCGCGGGTTTTCTGGGCAGCCATCTCTGTGACAAGCTCCTGGCCGAGGGGCACGAGGTCCTGGCCATGGACAATCTCATCACCGGCGACACGGACAACATCGCGCACCTGGCCGGGCACGAGCGCTTCACCTACGTGAAGCACGACGTGACCAACTTCATCTACGTCCAAGGACCGGTGGACGCGGTGCTCCATTTCGCCAGCCCGGCCAGCCCAGTAGACTACCTGGAGCTGCCCATCCAGACCCTGAAGGTGGGCAGCCTGGGCACCCACAACGCCCTGGGCCTGGCTAAGGAGAAGGGAGCCCGCTTCCTCCTGGCCAGCACCAGCGAAGTCTACGGGGACCCGTTGGTCCATCCCCAGACCGAGGACTACTGGGGCAACGTCAATCCCATCGGCCCTCGGGGGGTCTACGACGAGGCCAAGCGCTTCGCGGAGGCCATGACCATGGCCTACCATCGGCATCACGGAGTGGACACCCGCATCGTGCGCATCTTCAACACCTACGGGCCCCGCATGCGGATCAACGATGGCCGGGTGGTGCCCAACTTCATCAAGCAGGCGCTCCAGGGCATGCCCCTGACCGTCTACGGGGACGGCAGCCAGACCCGCAGCTTCTGCTACGTGAGCGACCTGGTGGAGGGCATCTACCGCCTGCTCATGAGCGACGAGGTGGAGCCGGTCAACATCGGCAACCCCAAGGAGATGACCATCCTGGAGTTCGCCCAGCACATCAACCAGCTCACCGGGAACCTGGGCGGCATCATCTTCAAGCCCCTGCCCAAGGACGACCCTCAGCAGCGCCAGCCGGACATCAGCAAGGCCCGGCGGGTCCTGGGCTGGGAGCCCAAAGTGAGCCTGGACGAGGGGCTGGAGCCCACCATCGCCTACTTCCGGGAGAAGCTGAGCCAGGAGCTGGGGGAGGAGATGGGAATCTGACTCCTACAGAACTCGGAGTTGGAAGTTAGCGGAGTTGGAAGTTGGCGGGGCGCTGGAACGCTGTTCGCGTGTCGTTGCCCGTCTGGCAGTTTGTCTCATCATTCGAGCATCCGAAGGTTCCATGAACTTAGACCATATCCGGAATTTTTCCATCATCGCCCATATCGATCACGGCAAGAGCACCCTGGCCGACCGTCTCCTCCAGCTCACTGGCACCGTCACGGAGCGGGAGATGAAGGAGCAGCTCCTGGACTCCATGGAGCTGGAGCGGGAGAAGGGGGTGACCATCAAGGCCAGCGCGGTGCGCATGATCTACAAGCACCAGGGCCAGGAGTACGAGATCAACCTCATCGACACCCCCGGCCACGTGGACTTCACCTACGAAGTGAAGCGGGCCCTCCAGGCCTGCGAGGGGGCCGTGCTGGTGGTGGACGCCTCCCAGGGCATCCAGGCCCAGACCATGGCCCACCTCTTCGCCGCCCTGGAGCTGGACCTGGCCATCATCCCCGTGATCAACAAGATCGACCTGCCCGCGGCCATGCCCGACGACGTGGCCCAGGAGATCGAGGAGCTCCTGGGCGTCCCCGCGGAGGACATCCCCCGGATCAGCGCCAAGAACGGCGTCAACGTGGAGACGGTGCTGGAGCGGGTCATCCAGGAGGTGCCGCCGCCCCAGGGGGACGTGAACGCGCCCCTGCGGGCCCTGGTCTTCGACTGCCACTACGACCCGTACAAGGGGGTCATCGCCTACGTGCGCATCGTGGACGGGCAGATCCAGGGCACGCCCAGCCTCCTGGCCATGCGCAAAGGCACCCGGATGGAGCCCCTGGAGGTGGGGGTGCTGACTCCGTCCCTCTTCAAGACGGGCCACCTCCACGCGGGGGAGGTGGGCTACATCGCCACCGGCCTGAAGAGCGTCCAGGACCTGGACGTGGGGGACACCATCACCCTGGCCGAGAGCCCGGCGGCGGAGCCCCTGCCCGGCTACCAGCCCATGAAGCCCATGGTCTTCGCCGGCCTCTACCCCTCCAACCCGGACGACTACGACGACCTGCGGGACGCGCTGGAGAAGCTGCGCCTGAACGACGCCGCCCTGGTCTACGAGCCGGAGACCAGCCAGGCCCTGGGCTTCGGCTTCCGCCTGGGCTTCCTGGGCCTCTTCCACATGGAGATCGTCCAGGAGCGGCTGGAGCGGGAGTATGGCCTGGACATCATCTTCACCGCCCCCTCCGTGGCCTACCGGGTGGTGAAGACCGACGGCACGGAGCTGATCATCGACAGTCCCGCGGAGCTCCCAGAGCCCACGGAGGTCGAGCGCATCGAGGAGCCCTGGTGCGAGGTCCACATCTTCACCCCGGCCGAGTACATCGGCCCCATCATGGACCTGGTGACCAAGCGGCGGGGCGAGGTGAAGAACCAGACCTGGCTGGACTCCAAGCGGGTGGAGCTCACCTACATGATGCCCCTGGCCGAGCTCATCGTGGACTTCTACAACGAGCTCAAGGCCCGGACCCGGGGCTACGCCAGCATGGACTACAGCCTGGAGGGCTACCGGCCGGCGGACATGGTGAAGCTGGACATCCTGGTCAACCACCAGCCGGTGGACGCCCTGAGCGTCATCGTGCACCGGGACGACGCCTACCCCAAGGGGCAGAAGCTGGTGAGCAAGATGAAGCAGATCATCCCCCGGCAGATGTTCACCGTGCCCATCCAGGCCGCCATCGGCAACAAGGTCATCAGCCGGGCCAACGTCAAGGCCCTGCGCAAGGACGTGCTCTCCAAGTGCTACGGCGGGGACGTGAGCCGCAAGCGCAAGCTCCTGGAGAAGCAGAAGGCGGGCAAGAAGCGCATGAAGATGGTGGGCTCCGTGGAGATCCCCCAGGAGGCCTTCATGTCCGTCCTACGCCTGGGGGACGAGGATTGAAAACCCAATTTTCCCGTCGAATCTACACCAGTTTCGGTCAATTCTGGCAGGACGTTCGGTACATCCTGGCCCGGCGGCGCACCATGCGGGCGGTGATGCGGGGCGGGCTCATCTCGACCCCCTTCCGGGAGCGGCTCATGCTGGCCGTCACCCAGGTGAACGGCTGCCCCTACTGCTCCTATTTCCACGCCAAGGAAGCCCTGCGGGCCGGCCTCTCCCCGGAGGAGGTCCAGGCCCTGGGGGAGGGCGTCTTCGACCAGGCCCCGGCGGAGGAAGTGCCGGCACTGCTCTACGCCCAGCATTGGGCCGAGAGCAACGCCCAGCCGGATCCAGAAGTGCGGCGCCGGGTGGAGGCCATCTACGGGCCGGAGGTCTTCCAGGGCATCGAGCTGGCCCTGCGGGCCATCCGGGTGGGGAGCCTGCTGGGCAACACCTGGGACTACCTGCGCTTCCGCCTGGGACTGGGCCGGCCGTCCGGTGCTGGCCGCCCCGGCATGGATGGCCCCGGCGTCGACCACCCTAGCCCGGACCAGCCCAACCCATCAT
>WGCB01000435.1 GCA_015494005.1 Caldilineaceae bacterium | reverse complement strand
GGAGGCTGGCCGAGTCCCTGGGCATCCCCTACGAGCAGGTCAAGCCCCAGGTCACTGACACGGACTCGGTGGCCTACAACGATGTGACCGGCGGCAGCCGCACCACCTTCGCCACGGGCCTGGCCGCCTACGAGCTGGGCCAGAAGCTCAAGGCGGAGATGCTCCGGCGCCTGGCCGACCTGTGGGACACCCAGCCGGAGGCCATCCAGTACCAGGACGGGGTCTTCTCCCACCGGGACGAGCGGCTGAGCTTCCAGGAGGCCGCGGCCAAGATCTACGAGACCAGTGAGCCGGTCATGGTCTCCGCCACGGTCTACCCCAAGGGGGTGGGGCCGGGCTTCGCCACCCACGTGGTGGATGTGGAGGTGGACCCGGAGACGGGCAAGGTGACCATCCTGCGCTACACCGCGGCCCAGGACGTGGGCAAGGCCATCCATCCCAGCTACGTGGAGGGACAGATCCACGGGGGCGTGGCCCAGGGCATCGGCTGGGGGCTGAACGAGGAGTACGTCTACGACGAGGAGGGCCATCTCCTCAATGCCAGCTTCCTGGACTACCGTATCCCCACGGCCCTGGATCTGCCCATGATCGACACGGTCCTGGTGGAGGTGCCCAACCCGGGCCATCCCTACGGCGTGCGGGGCGTGGGCGAGGTGCCCATCGTGCCCCCGGCCGCGGCCCTGGCCAACGCCATCTACCGGGCGGTAGGTGTGCGCATGAACGTGCTGCCCATGTCCCCGGCCCGGATCCTGGAGGCCATCTGGGCCAAGGAGGCCCAGGCGAAGGAGCCTGCCTAGCCATGCCTACCGTGTGGATCCCGCCCCTGCTGCGGGAGCTGACCGACGGCCAGGAGACGGTGACCGTGCCAGGGCGCACCGTGGGCGAGGTGATCCAGGCCCTGGAGGAGCGCTTCCCAGGCATCCAGGAGCGGCTCTGCCAGGGCAACCGGCTGCGCCCGGGCATCACCGTGACGGTGGACGGGGTTCTGGGGACCAAGGGGCTGCGGGAGCCGGTGGCCAAGGAAAGCGAGGTCCACTTCGTCCCGGCCATCGGCGGCGGCTGAGGCAGGGCCACCGCGGGGAAGACCACGGGGCACAGCGTCGCTGTGCCCCGTCCCATTTTCGGTTCGCCGCCAGCGTTGGGCTACTTTTGGAGCAGCGGCAGGTAGAGGAGCTGGTCCTGGCCGGGCTGGTAGGTCACACGCAGGGCCTGGAGGGGCTGGTTCGTCCCATCGCCCACCAGGAAGAGGGTGACGATGCCCTGGTTGCCCAGGACGAAGGGCGGGATGTCGAAGAGGGTGGTCCCGCTGACGGGCACGGAGGCCTTCAAGTCGTAGGGGCCGTAGGAGAAAGCCTGGTAGCCGCTCTCCTTTCGGTAGAAGAGACTCTCGAAGGAGGGGGCCATGATATCGCCGCCCTGGGTGCGCACGTCCAGCACCGTGGCCGGGACGCTGGTGGCGAAGGGGGCCACGTGGACGACCCGCAGCTTGCCCTTTCCTGGGATGGGCAGGGTGTTGTCGTCCGTCAGCTTCAGCAGCTCCAGGGCATGGCCATTGGTCCCGCCGATGTAGGCCAGGGTGTACGCCTTCTCCTCCGGCGTGAAGGTGAGGGCGACGGGTGGAATGGTGCCGCTCTTCCCGATGACCTTCACCTCGGTGGGCTGTCCGCTGGGCAGGGACATGTAGCCGCCGGTGGTCTCCAGGTAGGCCAGATCCTTCACCTGGATGAAGGTGGTGGTGTTGCTGATGGTCACCGTCACCTGGGAGTCGGCGGCGCTGCTGGTGAAGGGCGCGGCGTGGACGAACCAGATCTTGGCGGTGGGGATGGTGTTCTGGGGCGTGGCGTCCTCGGCCTGGGCGGAGCGCGGCCAGCTGCCCAGGCCAGCCAGGGCCAGGATGCCCGCGAAGACCAGGGCCAGGACCAGTCCTCGGCGTGAGATGGTGGTTGCGGGTGAATCTGCGCTGTTCATGGGGCCTCCTTTGTGAAGGAACAGGAAACGGGTTCCGGTCACTCCGCAGATGGCCCAGTCCAGGCAGCAGTGGAGGGGAGCAGGGGACCGGTTCAGCGACCGGGGATAGAGCCTTGGCTCGGCTGGTTCACGACCAAGGGCAGGAAGATGCTCATCATGCTGTTGCCAGCGCTGGTCTGGGATGCCAGCAGGCCCAGGCCGGCCAGGGTGAGGATCAGGGCAAAAACGAGGGTGATGAGCTTGCGGCGCAGACGGTTGGATCGGGACATGGGTTCTCTCCTTCTCTGGGGCGCTGTCACGAAGCGACGGCGCTGGGATGGGACAACACCGGCGAACAACCGGGTCAAAATTTGAGGATCACACCAGGCAGAAACTCCCCAAAGCATTTCTCTGGCCTTCTGCCTAAAACAGAATACCAAATATTGGACAAAATAGCTACCCAGGGAACAGAATTTTGTGACAGGCTCCGTTGACTTCACCCATATCAGGAGATGCTATCCATGACTCTATCCACTTCTGACCCCACGGTCCAGGCCATTCTGGCAGTGCTGGACCGCAACCTGCAGAGCATCTGGGACGGGGATCCCCAGGCCTACCAGGAGACCACAGCCGAGGATGTCTCCTTTTTCGAGTGGTACATCTCGCCCCAACGCATCGACGGCCTGGACTTCCATCTGCGGGAGATCCGGGTGCATGCCCAGGTGCTGGCCGGTGCCTCCGGGGAGCAGCCCCGCATCGAGCACGAGATCCTCCAGCCCCGGGTCCAGCTCTACGGATCCACGGCCATCGTCACCTACACCCTCTTCGTCCGCGCGGTGACGGGTGAAGGCGTGGTCCACCGCAGCCACAACGAGACCCGGGTCTTCCACAACTTCGGCAGCCCAGACGCCCCAGAGTGGAAGCTGGTCCACTGCCACAAGTCGCCAGTGGCCACGGAGGCGAGCCTGACCAGCGCGCTGCGCCGCTGATCTGCCGCTCCTTTGGCTGGCGGCCCGGGGATTTTCATAAAAAATTTCCCAAAAATTGACGGAGCTTCGGCCATCCAGTATAATTTGTTCTGCCCCCGCCTATCGATGGCATCCCATCAACCCGGTTTTCATCGACGGTATCTGTCCGACAACCAACCCCAAATCACCGCCTGAAGGAGGGAACCCAATGGCATTCACCCTACCGCCACTACCCTACGAGTACACAGCCCTGGACGCGGTCATCGACGCGCCCACCATGCTGATCCACCACACCAAGCACCATGCTGGCTACACGGCCAACCTGAACAAGGCCGTCGCCGGCACCAAGTTCGAGAACATGCCCATCGAGGAGATCCTGCGCAACATCAACGACGTGCCGGAGGAGATCCGCACGGCCGTGCGCAACAACGGCGGCGGCTACGCCAACCACAGCCTGTTCTGGACCATCATGAGCCCGGACGGCGGCGGCGAGCCCTCCGGCGAGCTGGCCCAGGCCATCAACGCCACCTTCGGCAGCTTCGATGCCTTCAAGGAGAAGCTGAGCACCGCGGCCAAGACCCGCTTCGGCAGCGGCTGGGGCTGGCTGGTGGTCAAGCCCGACGGCAGCCTGGATGTCTACAGCACCCCCAACCAGGATAGCCCCTACATGCAGGGCGACACCCCCATCCTGGGCATCGACGTCTGGGAGCACGCCTACTACCTGCGCTACCAGAACCGCCGGGCCGCCTACGTGGATCTCTGGTGGGGCATCGTCAACTGGCCCCAGGTGGAAGCCAACTACGCGGCCGCCAAGTAGTTCGTCGGCGCAATCCTGGCCTGAAATGGCAACAAGAAACGACCTCCCAGCTCGGGAGGTCGTTTGCATTGGCGGGCATTGCGGCGAGTTCAGCGCACCAGGAGCCGGTCCACCGCCGCGGCCAGCTCGGCCAGGGTGCTCACCTGGAGGATGCTGTCGCAGAGGGGCGCGTACTCCAGCATGTCGCTGTCCCCGGTGCCCCAGAGCAGGGGCGACTCCGGGTTGAGCCAGATGGTGTGGCGGGCTCGCCGGGCCATCTCCTGGAAGATGTCCAGCCGGGGATCGTTGTAGTTGTTGCGGCCATCCCCCACCAGGATGAAGGTGGTGCGGCTGTCGATGGTGTCCATGAAACGCTGGGCGAAGTTCTCCAGACTGTGGCCCAGGTCCGTGCTGTAGTAGCCTGGGGGCAGACGGACCAGCACCTGCTCCACTGCCTCCCGGGCCTCCTTGCCCACGAAGTCCGGGGTGATGTACTCCAGGTGGTCGATGAAGGCGAAGGCGTGGGTCTTGCTCACCTGGTCCTGGAGCTCGTAGAGCAGGCTGAGCATGAGCTCCGAGCAGTGGCGCATGGAGGTGCTCACGTCGCAGATGACCACCAGCTTGGGCTTCAGGTGTCGGTTGCGG
>WGCB01000434.1 GCA_015494005.1 Caldilineaceae bacterium | reverse complement strand
GCGAATCTGATGGAGTATCGTATGATAGAGACGAAGGTTGGTGCTCATGCATGCCTCCTTGATACATGGTTTTCTTCACGTACTTCCAGTGTATCAGGTATGCGGCCCAACCTTCATCTTTTCATCAGGACCAAAGTGATGTGTAGCTAGTCTTCCTTCTCCGTTTTCCCCACGAGCCCCGTTTTGTCGCACCAGTGGACCGAAATCCCGCCCTGATGGCCCCAGCTCCGACAGCCAGGCGACGGCGACGGAGTAGACTGTTCCTGTACGGCGTGCCCAAAAACCCTGCAGAGGAGCGGTCGTGGACCAAAAGAAAGCTGTTTTCGTGTTGCGCATCTGGGAGGAAGGGCGGCCTTCCCTGGATCAGGAGCAGCCTGCTCTGCGCGGCACTCTGCAGATGATGGGCACAGAGGACATCCGCTATTTTCACTCCCTGGCCGGTCTCCTCCAGCTGTTGAACGGATGGGTGGACTGGCTCCCCTCTCACGACAGCTAGCCCCGTCCCCGGCTGCTCGCCGCCCATCCACTGCCTGCTCACCGTTTCCAGCCATCGTTTTTCGCTGCTCGATTTCTGTCCTCTTCCATCATCTCGGTTTTTCCACTCACCAAAGCAAGGAGATCCCAATGTACAGACGCACGGCGTCCATCGCTTTCACCCTGCTCCTGACCCTCCTGTGGGGGCTCAACTGGAGCCGGTCCGCCACCGCGGTGACCTTCGTCACCACCCTCACCGTGAACACCACCGAGGACGTGGACAACAGCCTCTCCACGACCTGCTCCAGCGCCACGGACGGCAAGTGCACCTTCCGCCGGGCCATCGTGGAGGCCAGCGGCCTCTCCCCCTCGGACCGGCCGGTGCTCATCCAGTTCAACATCCCCACCACAGACACCAACTACGAGCGGGAGGCCCCAGGCACCTGGACCATCGTGGTGGACAAGGGCGCGCTGCCGCCGCTGAAGACCCAGTCCATCCTGGACAAGACGGGCAACGTGACCATCGACGGGGCCACCCAGCCGGGCGGACGGCTGGCCGGGCCCACGATCTTCATCGATCTGGACGACCGCAGCCTGGAGATCGAGAGCACGGGGAACACCATCCGCAACCTGGCCTTCATCGTCATGGGCTCCATCGCCCTGAAGGAGGACGGCAACACGGTGGAGGACAACTGGATGGGCTTGGACGGGGACGGCCAGAGCCTGCGCCTGCGCACCCCCGGGGACCCCAAACGGCTGGCCATCGGCGGCGGGGTGACCATCCGCTCGGACAACAACATCGTGCGCCGCAACATCATTGCCGGCGCCTTTGCCCGGGCCATTGACATCGACGGCGGCGACAACAACCTGATCAGCGAGAACGTCATCGGCGCGCGGGCCGACGGCACCGTGCCGGACGTGCCAGCCCAGAGCGAGTGCGTGGCCAGCTTCAACTACGACACCCAGAACTGGTACGGCGGCTGGGGCATCAGCCTGAGCGGCAGCAACAACACCGTCGAGAACAACCGCATCGTGGGCATGCAGAACCTGCGCGCCGCCAATGACACCGCGCCCATGGCCCTGGAGATCTTCGGCTCCGGTCACACCATCCAGAACAACATCATCGGCATCGACGCGGACGACCCGGCCAACGACTACACCGGTGCCTGTGGCCAGGGAATCAAGGTGAGTGGCAGCAACACCCGGATCATCGACAACATCATCGCCCGCAGCCGCCCTGGCTTCGAGTCCAACCAAGGGGATCTGCTGAAGGGGGCCATCCTCTACAGCGACAACCGCTTCTCTCCCGGTGGCATCACCCTGAGCGGCAATCGGGTCTTCCAGGGGCCTGGGGACATCTACGCCTTCGGCCCGGACGTGGTCCAGGACCTGCGGCTCTTCCGCCCGGCCCGCATCACGGAGATCAACGGCACCACGGTGACCGGGAGCAACGGCATGGACCCGGACGGCAACTTCAGCGCCTGCCCCGGCTGCCGCATCGAGTTCTTCCGAGACGGGACCGACGCCAACGCGGACGCCTTGAGTTACCTGGGTAGCACCACCGCGGACGCCAGCGGCGCCTTCACCTTCACCCTGAGCCAACCCTTGGGCGCCGGCGAAGGCATCCGCACCAGCAGCACCACGGCCTCGGCCAACATCATTGGCACCCTGGCCATGAGCACCACCACCCAGTTCTCCGGCCTCTACATCAAGGAGGCGGACCTGTCCATCACCGGGCCCACCACCGGCGACGAGGATAATAACTACAAATTCACCTATCAGGTGACCCCCGTCTCCCTGGCCGGCCCCATCACCTACACCATCCAGGTCACGGACCTGAGCCCGACGGTCTACACCACCGACTCCACTGGGGTGGTCCACACCATCAAATGGGCCACGCCCGGGGTGAAGACCTTCCAGGTCACCGCGGACAACGGCCTGATCAGCGCCTCCGCCAACTACACCATCACCATCGGCAACGTCTCTTCGGGCAGCAACATCTTCCTGCCCCTGGTGACCCGCTAACACGCGCAAAAAGGACTCTCTTCCATGCCACTGACCCGTTTCCACCGAGCTGTGGTGGCCATCCTCCTCAGCGTCGGCCTGCTCACCAGCGCCCTACCCATCACCCTGGCCGCGCCCGCCTCTGAGAAGGGGCCCGACCTCGCCTCGGCGCCCCAATCGGCGACCCTTCCACGCATCGCGGCCCAGGCCCAGACGGTGGCCATCGGTGGAAACGGGTTCAGTCCGACCGGCCTGGCGCTCTTCGGCCCCAGCGACGTAAGCTTCGAGAACCGCAGCGGCGTCACGGTGACCCTGCGCAGCGGTCTGCCCACCAGCCCAGGCCATACCCTCTACCTGCCCACCGTCATCAACAGCGACGGCAACCGGGCCCGGGTCATCAGCCGGGTGCGCACCCAGACGGTGGACTTCGTGGTCACCCTGGGCCCAGGGGACGCCTTTGTGCAGCGCTACGCCGCACCCGGCGTCTACAACTTCCATCTGACAGAACCACCCCAGGCAGGGGCTCGCAACCTGACGGGAGAGATCTCCATCACCGGCACCGGTCTTCTCTTCACCAGTCCCCAGGACGGTGAGGACGGCGTGGCCGTCACTCGGGAGACCATCCTCGCCTTCAGCGCCCCCCTGGACCCGTCCACGGTGACCAAGAGCGTCTTCTCGGCCTCCTCGGCCAGCACGCCTCTGGACTTCCGGCTGCATCTCTCCAAGGACCAGCGCCAGGTTACCCTCTTCTACACCCAGCCCCTGCCTGGGAATGCCCGAGTGCAGGTCACCGTGGACGGGTCCCTCCTCCGAGACGCGAGCGGCGGTCTGGTGGACGTGGACGGAGACAACCTCGCTGGCGGCTCCAAAGCCGTGAGCTTCTCCACCCTGAGCCTGACCATGGTGGCGGGGACCAGCGTCTGCGGACGGGTCTTCGCCAGCCAGCTGGCCGCCAGCGGCAACACCTCGGTGAACGAGCCCCTCCAGGGCGTGACCATCACCGTGGACGGCAAGGAGCAGGAGCTGCGGGTGGTCACCGACGCGGGGGGCAACTTCTGCCTGGATCCGGCCCCGGCCGGGCGCTTCTTCGTCCACATCGACGGCCGCACCGCGGGCAACGTCACCCCGGACGGCGGCTACTACCCCTTCGTAGGCAAGGCCTGGAAGTCGGTCCCTGGCGCCCAGAGCAGCGTGGGAGACATCTACCTGCCTCTGGTGCTGCCCGGCACCCTGCAGCCGGTGAGCCAGACCGAGGACGTGACCATCGGCTTCGCGCCCGGCGTCCTGGCGGAGCACCCCGAGTTCGCGGACGTGGCCATCACCGTGCCCGCGGGCTCCCTCTTCAACGATGACGGCACGCCTGGCGGCAAGGTGGGCATCGCGCCCGTGCCGCCGGACCGCATCCCGGGTCAGCTCCCCGAGGGGCTGAAGTTCCCCCTGGTGATCACCGTGCAGACCGACGGCGCCACCAACTTCGACGTGCCCGCGCCGGTCTGCTTCCCCAACCTGCCCAATCCGGACACAGGCAAGAAGCTGGCTCCTGGGGAGAAGACCGCCCTGTGGAGCTTCAACCACGACACCGGCCGCTTCGGTGTGGTCGGTCCCATGACCGCCAACAGCGACGCCACCCTGGTCTGCAC
>WGCB01000433.1 GCA_015494005.1 Caldilineaceae bacterium | reverse complement strand
CTCCCCTCCCCGGCCGGGGAGGGGAGCGGTCGGCGCTGGCTCTGGTGGATCGGTGGGGTGGTGACCCTGGTCTGGGTGGTGGGCATCGTCTGGATCTACGTCCAGGGCCGGGCGGTCCAGGAGAACCAGACGCCCGTGGCTACCCTGCCCGGCGTGCCCATCCAGGCCCTGACTCCTCTGGATGGCGTCTTTTTCCTGGGGGAGCCCAACGGTCTGCGCATCTCCCAGGACGGCGTCAACTGGCGCTCCCTGCCCCTGGAGGACGACGTGCGCGGCATCATCCCCCTGGACTCGGACAACACCCAGCTCCTGGCCGCAGGGCAGAAAGGGCTGTGGCGCAGCCAGGATGGGGGCCAGAGCTGGCAGCTGGCGGAGACCTCCCCGGCTGGCCTCGTCGTTGTGGCCTTGGCCCCGGATCCGGGAACGCCGGGGCGGCTGCTGGCGGCTGAGCCGGACCGCCTGTACCAGAGCCAGGATGGGGGCCAGAGCTGGCAGCTCGTGGCCGATTCCCTGCCAGGCCGGGTGCGGGCCCTGGTGGCTGGGCCTGGGATGATCTTCCTGGGCACGGACCAGGGCGTCTACCGCAGCGTGGACGGCGGGGAGAGCTGGAGCAATCTGAACGGCGTGGTCAACGGCGCGATTGCCAGCACGGACGTGCGGGCTCTGGCCTACGACTCGACCAACGGCATCCTCTACGCGGGGACCCCGGCTGGCCTCTCCTTCATGAATCTGGGCGCGCCCGGGGGCTGGGGCCAGCGGGCCCTGCGGGCTTCCGTCACCGCGGTGGCCCTGGGGCCAGGGGAGGCGCCGGGCAGTGCCCCGGTCCTGTGGGTCGGCGCTGGGGATGGGCGCCTCTTCCGCAGCACGGACCGGGGCGTCTCCTGGCGCTGATTCCCCGGTGCATGCGCCGGCATCCACGGCATGGCAACCCCCTTCCACACACTCGAAAGGAGAAGCGCATGGGCCGTCTAACCCACGAACCTTGGATCCGTCGATTTCTGGCCACCTTCCTTTTCGTCCTGCTGCTCGGGCCACTCTTCGGCGCCACACCCCTGCTGGCGGACGGTCACAGCACCGACGCGGCCACCCAGGAGGGCGGGTGGCCCGTCCCGCCTCTGCAGGCCCGGCTGATCCCGCCCCTGGCCATCCAGGAGGCGGCCAAGGCCGAGGCTCGGGCGGTGAAGGTGCGGGGGCTCATGCCTTCCCCGGATGTGGAGAGTTCCCCGGCGGTGGCCGCGGCCCGGGCGGCGGGGCTGAAGTGGATCGAGGTGGATCTGGGGGCGCAGAAAGTCTATGCCTACGAGGGGCGGAGGCTGGTCAGGAGCTTCGTGGTCTCCACGGGCCTGCCCGGCACGCCCACCGTCACCGGTGAGTTCCGCATCTGGGTGCGCACCCCCCTCCAGGACATGTCCGGGGGCAGCCGGGCAGCTGGGGACTACTACTACCTGGAGGATGTGCCCTGGGTCCAATACTTCTACCAGGACTACAGCTTCCACGGCACCTACTGGCACAACAACTTCGGCCGTCCCATGAGCCGGGGCTGTGTGAACATGACCATCGAGGATGCCAAGTGGCTCTTCGACTGGGCCTTCCCGGAATGGGATGGGAGCGGCGGCTGGTTCCGCCCCACCGAGGAGAACGCCACCCTGGTCCTGGTCCACGAGTAGGCCCCGCGCGGGCGAAGTCCCTGTTTTTTCTGGCACTGGAGGTCGGATCCTCACAAGGATCCGGCCTCCGCTTGCTTTGGCCTGGGCACGGTCAAGGATCCTCCAACGACGAGCGCCAGCGAACGCTCCAGGCGGGGCTTGCCGTCGCATCCGGACATGGGCTGTCGTCACTGTGGTATAATCCTGGGGCCATCCATCGTCCGCCCCACGCACCAGGAGGAGGCCCAATGGCCACAGAAAGCCAGGCTGCCCGGATCCCCCCAGAGTTGCGGAACACGTTACTGACGTATCAGCGAAACGAGATCACGGAACACAAGATCTACCGCCAGTTGGCCCAGATCACCCACTCCGCCGAGAACCGCTCGATCCTGGAGAAGATCGCTGCGGACGAACTCCGCCACTATCAGCTCTGGCGGACCTACACCGGGCAGGATGTGGAGCCAGACCAGGGAAAAGTTCGCCGATACGTCTGGCTTGGACGGATCCTCGGCCTGAGCTTTGCGCTCAAGCAGATGGAGGAGGGGGAGGAGGATGCCCAGACCCAGTACGCTCAGCTGCAGGGCATCATCCCGGACATCGACGCGGTCATCCAGGATGAGGATCGGCACGAGGCAGAGTTGCTGAGCTTGCTCAGGGAGGAACGACTGGACTACGCGGGTTCCGTGGTCCTGGGGCTGAACGATGCCCTGGTGGAGCTGACCGGCGCCCTGGCGGGGTTCACCCTGGCCCTGCAGAACGCCCGGCTCATCGCCATCACCGGGTTGATCACGGGCGTGGCCGCGGCCCTCTCCATGGCCGCCTCGGAGTACCTCTCCACCAAGGCGGAAAAAGGCCCCAAGGAGCCGGTGCGGGCCGCTCTCTACACCGGCGGGGCCTACCTGTTGACCGTCTTCATCCTCATCCTTCCCTACCTGTTCCTGGCCAACTACTACATCAGCCTGGGGATCAGCCTGGTCTCCGCGGTGCTCATCATCGCCGCCTTCAACTACTACATCTCGGTGGCCAAGGACCTCAACTTCAAGCGCCAGTTCCTGGAGATGACCATCGTGAGCATGGGCGTGGCCGCCTTCAGCTTCCTCATCGGCTTCGTGCTGCGGACCTACTGGGGGGTGGATGTATGAGCCGAACTTCGGAGCGAGAGTCGGGCCCCGAGATCATCTTGTTGCCCGCCCGGAACTGCCGCCGCAGCCGGAAGATCATGGAGTTCCTGCAGGCGGAGGGGATCCCTTTCACGCAGATCCCCTTGGAATCCCCAGAAGGGCAGCGGCTGGCAGCGAAGCACGGGCTGCAGGCCTCGCCTGGCATCCTGATCGGCGACGTCAGCGTCAACCCGTTTCAGATCCTCGTCACACCCGCCTGCCAGGTGGACGCCGAGAAGGTTCGCTCCCTGCTGGACCGGACCTGAGCCGGGATCCGGCCCGGGATCGGCCCAAGATCAACAGAGGCCCCACCGTTCCAGGACCATAGAGCGATGGGGCCTTTTGCCGTTTCGAGGCGCGTGAGGCGAGGAGCCTACTGCTTCATGAGCAGGTCGTAGCCCGCGGCCTTCCAGGCGTTGAAGCCACCGTCCAGCTCGTAGACGTTGGTGTAGCCGGCCTCCGCCAGGGCCTTGGCGGCCACGGTGCTCATGCTGCCGCTGCGGCAGTAGAGGACCACTGGCTCGTCCTTGCCGGGCAGCTTGTCCAGGTTGGCCAGGATCTGGTCGAAGGGCACAAAGGTGTCCGTGTTCGGCAGCTCGCCCTGGTAGGGGATGTGCACGTTGACCAGGGTGAAATCCTTGGCCTGCAGGGCCGCGGCCAGCTGATCCACGGTGATGTCCATGTAGCCGTCCGGGTTCGGGGACCAATCCGGCAGACCGGCGGCCGGCGCCTCGGCTTGGGCGGGCTCCTGGGCAGGCTGGGACTGAGCGGGCGCTTGGCTGCCACAGGCCGCAGCCACGACCAGCACGAACAGCAGGGCCGCGAAGGTGACCAGGGTTGCGATCTTCATGGGAGAAACCTTTCTTGGAAACTTGTCGGGGTGGAAACTGTCGAGGGATGAAATGGCGGGCGCAATGCTGTTTGCACCCGCCATGGAATTGTCCGCTGCTGAGGGCCTAGGCCCGGCCTAGGCCGAGACCCGGGCGCTCACGTGCTCCAGGACCCGGCGCAGGCGGGCGTTGGCCTCGTCCGCGATGGGCTGGAGGTCTGGGTTGGCCACCACGCCCAGCATCTGGATGGGATCCACGATGCTGACGGTGGAGGTGCCGTCGCCGTTGTCGTAGACGATGACGTTGCAGGGCAGGAGCAGCCCCAGCTCCGGCTCCACCTGCAGGCCCTGGTAGGCCAGATTCGGGTTGCAGGCTCCCAGGATGATGTAGGGCTTGAAGTCCACATCCAGCTTCTTCTTCAGCGTGGCCTTGACGTCGATCTCGGTGAGGACACCGAACCCCTCCTGCTTCAGGGCCGCTGTCACCAGGGGGATGGCTTCCTCGTAGCTCACAGGCACCGTGGTGCGAAATCCGTACTCGTTGCTCATGGTTCCCTCTCCTTTCCTCTCGGTTGATTTCGATACGTTGACCTCAACGCACTTACCTCAATACATCAGCCTCAACACATTTTACCTCGGCATGTTCAGGCCCGTTCCGGCACAGCTTTGTCTCCCAATCTGAATTTCACGATCTGAGTTTCAAGATCTGAATCTCAAGTCTGGGTCTCAAGTTTGCTGGGAAACCGGCTCCCCGCACGAAGATCCAGGCGGGGAGCGGCGTCGCGTTACTGGCGCAGGGCCTGTCGCATGCTCTCGAACTCCTCCCGGCTGATCTCCCCTCGAGCGTAGCGCTCCTTGAGGATCTCCTCCGGCGTCTTCTGGCTCGCTCCGGGCAGGGTCTCCGTCCGATTGCCCGCCGCATTGTTGAAGAGCCACATGCCGGCCAGGACCAGCAGGATCAAGGGCAGCAACCACCCCAACAGCATTCCGCCTCCGAACATCATGTCTGCACCTCCGTCTCACGGTTCAATTCAATCCACACACCAACTCAATCCACACGCCAACTCGACCTGTCCAGCCTGTTCCCAGGGCGCTGCCCGCGGATCCTGGAAGAGCGAAGGCTCATTCCAGGAGATCCCGACGCATCTGCTCGTACTCCTCCTTGGTGATCTCGCCCTTGGCATAGCGGATCTTCAGGATCTCCAAGGCCGAGCTCTCGGGCGGCCTCCGGTAGCTCGCCTCTCGGGACGACCCGCCGCCCATGAGTCCGCGCACCGCCAGGACGATCAGGGCGATGAGCCCGCCCCAGAAGACGATCATCATCAGGCCGCCGAAGATCATCCAGCCCCAACCCCAACCGTAGTCCCAACCCATCATCGCACCTCACCTCCTTGACAGAATTCTCTCGGCAGAGTCCTTTTGGCAGAAGGGCCTTTCGCCGCTCTCTTCCTGGAACCTGCGTCCCTCCGTCACTTCCCAGTGTAACCGCTGTTTGTGAAGAGATTATGAAGATTTCATGTACAGGTTATTGCCGGTTGCCGGGCTGGATCAGTGACCGGTGGCCCATTCCTGGGGATCGGCGGTCCGTCGGGGCGAGCCCTGGTCCGAGCTCGGCACGGGATCCGCCACCGGGACCACCTGCACCTCCAGGCCCCGGAGCCCGATGATGCGCACCTTCTGGTTGGGCAGGACCGGGCGGGCTGTCCACCACTCGCCCTGCCAGCGGATGGAGCCATCCTCGTTGGTGGTCACCACCTGGCCGATGAGGGCCTGGCTGCCCGTGATCACCGGGGTCTGCATGCTCTCCACGATCTTGTAGTAGAGCAGCAGGGAGAGCAGGACCAGCACCAGGTAGATCACCAAGGCTGTGCCGAAGGGCAGGACGAAGAAGAGCCCCAGTCCCAGAATCGGTGTTGCTAGCAGAAGATGACACCACATGATCGCCCTCCACGAACATTCGAAGGTCGGGCGCCGAGGTCCCGACGCCCGCCTTCGAAGAACCCACTGCTTGCCTTCCCTGCCTGGGCCATCAGTGGCCGGAACCACCCATCATGCCCTGGCCCATGCCCATCATGTTGCCCCAAAAGCCACGGCCCATGCCTCGAAAACCACTGCCCATGCCTTCGCCCCAGGAGCCGCCCATGCCCGTGGCCGCTCCCTGGCCGTGGCAGCCGCCGCTCTCGTTCATCCACTGCAGCATCTGCCCGGTGAACTCCGGCCCGTGGACCTGGGTCATGCGCTGGATCATCTGCCCCCAGAGCTCCGGACCCATCCACTCCTGCATCTGGGTCACCCAGCTTCCCTGGCCGGTCGGGGGTGTGCCTTCCCCGGGGCCCGAGCCGTGGGCCAGGGCCGTGCCGGCGAAGAGGATCAAGGAGAGTGCCAACACGCTCACGCCTACGGCCACCAGTTTGCTTGTCTTGCGGATCATCGTTTCACCTCCTGTCGGTGCGATGGTGTCGTTTGGTTGACTTCTCGGGCGTTTCCTTCCTTCGCCCTTCCTGACCCCAGTGTAGCGCCGAATCGTGAACGAATTGTGAAGGCGTTGTGGGTGAATTATGAGCGTGGCAGGATTGTGTGCGCTAGTCGTTTCCCGGGTGTTCAAGCAATCTAGCGACTATTGTGGCGTCGGTTGGGTCATCGGGGTGATCGCCGTCCTGACGGCCCTCTCCGGCGGGGTGGTGGCGGCCGTCATGCGGGAGACCCTGCCCCCGCGGGGCTAGGGTGACGGCCGGGAGACTAGGCGTAGACTGGCGGTCCACAAGAAAAGGGAGGGGCGTCAAGACCCCCTCCCTTTTTCGTGACCCGGTTTCGGTGGAAATGGATCCGATCCTGGCCTCGGCTTACTCCGTGCTCATCTCCCGGAAGGGATGGCGGGTCTGCCCCTGGCCAGCCAGGAGCCGATCAGGGCCAACCCTGCCATCCCTGCCCAGAACCAGCGCAGCCAGGGGTTGGGATGGCGGCGGTAGATCCGCCGGTACGAGGCAGGGCCGACCGCCAGGACGACGTAGCCCTCGGACACCAGCTCCCACAGGGCCTGGTGGGCCAGCAGGATGCTGAACCAACGCGCCAGGCGTTCCTTCCCGCTGCCGGGCCGCGGTGTGCCCGGCCGCAGAAGCCAGAGCAGGTGGAGGAGGGC
>WGCB01000432.1 GCA_015494005.1 Caldilineaceae bacterium | reverse complement strand
GCTGGGGGAGGGCCGTGGCCGGGCTGGCTTCCCGGCAGTCCACGATGAGGGCCCCTGCCGCCTGGGCCTGCTCCTGGCCCCGGGCCTGGCAGATGACCGTCCGGGCGCCCTGGGCGATGGCCTGGCCGATGAAGCGGTGGCCGTCGGTGCGCTCCCCGGGCAGGGCCACGAAGAGGCTGCCGGGCTCTGCATCCCGGCTGTCGATGACCGCGGTGGTCACCGGCGTGGGGGGAAGGCCCAGGGGCGGCAGGGTCCCGGTCAAGGCCTGCCAGACAGTCTGCTGGGTGATGCGAGTCCGAATGATGGGGGGCACGGGTCGCTTTTTCCTACAGATTCAGCTACAGATCCAGATTGGCTACACGGTTCGGGCCCGGGAAAGCGGTCCTTGAAAAACCATCTGCTGCCAGGACACAGTACGCATTTTCCCCGGTTCCTGCAAATCTGTCGGTGGAAGCACGTACAATCCGGGCGAGAGCCCTGGCCGGTCAATCGGCCCGATCGTCCGCCGCTTCCTGGACGGTGGCCAGGCGGATGTCGTCCGGCGGCACGTTCAGGTGGTCCAGGAGCCGGTAGGCGATGCGGCTGAAGATGGGCGCCGCGGTCTTGGATGCCCAGGGGCTGATGTCCGGGTCGGGCCGATCCAGCTTGACCAGGACCACGAACTGGGGATCGTCCGCGGGGGCGAAACCCAGGAAGCTGGCGATGGTCTCTCGGGTGTTGTAGCCCTCCTGGGTGGCGATCTCCGCGGTGCCGCTCTTCCCCGCCACCGCGTAGCCGTTGACCCGGGCCGCCCGGTTGCCCTTCTCCACGGTGTGGACCATCATCTCGGTCATGGTGGCGGCCGCCTCGGGCCGGAGCACCCGGCGCACCACCGTGGGCTGGGTCTTCAGGATGTAGCCGTCGTGCAGGCGGGCGTCCACCAGGTAGGGGCGCATGAGCTGGCCCCCGTTGGCGATGGCCGCGGCGGCCGCCACCATCTGGATGGGGGTCACCGCCACGCCCTGGCCGAAACTGTTGGTGGCCAGGTCCGACAGGCTCCAGTCGGGATCGCCCGGGGCCTTCACCTGGCCGGGGATCTCGTTGGAGAGGTCGATCTCCGTGGCTTCTCCGAAACCGAAGCGGAAGACCGCCCGGTAGAACTCCTTGGCGCCCAGGGTCTCCGCCACCTGGATGGTCACCACGTTGTCGGAGAGGGCCAGGGCATCGGCCACGGTCAGCTGGCCGGCGCCCACCCGGGAACTGTTCAGGAAGGTGCGCTGGCCCAGGGTGATCATGCCCGTGTCGGTGAAGACGGTGGTGGGCTCCACCGCGCCGGCGTCGATGGCCGCGGCCATGGTGATGATCTTGAAAATGGAGCCGGGCTCGTACTGGGCGCTCACCGCGGGGTTGGTGAAGGTGCTGGCATCCTCCTCCAGGAAGTTGTTGGGGTCAAAGGTGGGGATGTTGGCCATGCCCAGGATGGCGCCGGTCTTGGGATCCATGACGATGACCGTGCCTCCCTGGGCGCCGTACACCTCCACGCCCTGGCGCAGCTCATCCTCGATGATCCACTGCACGGTGCGGTCCAGGGTGAGGACCAGGGCCTTGCCCTTGCCTGTGGGCAGGAAGCGGCGGGTGGTCTCGGGCAGGACATCCACCGGCTGCCAGTTGCCTCGGGGCAGCCCCACGCCGTCGGAGCGCAGGAAAGGATCGTAGTAGCGTTCCAGGCCCAGGAGAGGGCGTCGCTCCCCGTTCAGGAAGCCCAGGACCTGGCTGGCCAGGCGTTCCTGGGGGTAGAAGCGGCGGGGCGTGGGGGCGATGTTCAACTGCTGCACCAGGGTGTCGTTCTCCTCGTCCTGGTCCTCCAGCAGGGCCTCCTCCATTCGGAGCAGGGCCTGTCCCTGGGCGTAGTCCAGATCCCGGGCCAGGACCGCGTAGAGGCCGTCGGGATTCTGGCCCAGGGCCTCCAGCGTCTGGGCCTGGGGGATGCCGGCCACCTGCTCCAGCAGGGCGGCCAGGGGCTTCCACTGCTCCTGGGGAATGTGGCGAGGGGTGGCGGTGAGCTGGTAGGTGAAGCGGTCCAGGGCCATGAGCTCCCCGTCCCGATCCACGATGAGGCCTCGGGAGGCGCTGTCGTCCACGCTGTTGACGGCGCTGGCCTGGGCCGCGGGCTGGGCGTAGAAGCTCCAGAGGCGGATCTGCATGTCGAACAGGCGCAGGACCAGCAGGCCGCCCAAGAGCGTCAGCAGGAGGGCCACGGCCCATACGCGCCACGGCTGCCGCTGGAGGCGAGCGCTCTCAGGGGCAACCGCGACGGCGGGCGGTCTGCGTTGGCTGGGCTCCTGGGCAGGAGCCGTGCGAGCGGGGGATGGCTGCCTGGTCATGGTCGGGTTTCGGATCCTGGTGCAGTTCTATCTTCGATGCGGATTCCCTTGGGCCTCTGGAGTGGATGGATCGGTGACGAGAGCGAGCTAGAGATGGGACGATGGGCTCAAGATCTGGGGCCACCAGCGGGGCCGCCGGACGGGCAGGGTGCGTCCGCTGAGGCGCCGGTGCCAGGCCATCAGCGCCAGGCCCAGGAGAGCGACCAACGCCAGGCCGCGGGCCAGGTCGCCCATGTCCATGCCATAGGCGGCCACCCAGGCCACGAACTCACAGGCCCCCAGCCAGATCAGCGCGAAGAACCGGGCCACCAGCCGGTTGCGGGCCGGGCAGGTGTGCTGTCCCCAGCTCCCCAGGCCCAGCAGGTAGGCCAAGGAGCCGATCAGGCTGATCTGGAGCAGCATCCAGACGGCCAGCCAGGCAAAGTCCGGGACGCCGGGGTGCCGGGGCAGATCCATCAGGACCATGAAGGGCAACAGGGCGCCCAGGGCCAGGGCGGCGCCGAAAACCACGAACAGGATGCGGTCGAAGACGGCGAGAGCGAGGCGCTCCGTCTGCTCCTGGGAGTCCTCGTGTCCCTGGGGCAGGGGGTTCCCCTGCACCTCTGCACTCGGCACGGGTTCTTGCGGCACGAGATTGGTCATCTGGGTGTCCATCGCTCACCTCCTGGTTACTACACCCAATCCGCACGACATGGGACAGGGCCTCGCGTGGCGAGGTCTCCTGGGATGGCGTCTACTGGGAGGGTTCCCGAGCCAGGAACTGCTGCAGGTTGAGCTCTTCGATCCGCTGGCCGATTTGGGCGCTCACCGGCTGCCACCGGGCCTGGACCCAGCTCTGCAGCGCGCTGCTTTGCTCCGCCAGCCAGCCCGAGGCCCGGTCAACCAGGCGCTGCAGGCCCTCTCCGGCGGCCTGGGCTGTCGCCGACCAGGCCGGGGCCGGGCGTGCGTCCTCGCTGGCCGCTTGGGCCGGGCGGGCCGTCTGGGCGAACGGCTCTGCTGGGACAATCTGGCCCAGGCGGTTGGTCTTCACGTAGCGGCGCTGGGTCATGGGGATGTAGCCCTGCTCCTGGGCCTGGGCCTGCACCCGCTCCAGGGAAGTGTACTGGCTGATCTGCCAGAGGATCTGGGCGTTCTCCTGTTCCAGGCGGGCGTGCTGGGCCTTGAGCTGGGCCACTTGCATCTCCGTCTGGGTGATGAGCACGGAGGTCCAGACGTAGAGGCTGATGCCCAGGGTGAGGAACGCCAGGGCCAGGGTCCAGCGCAGGAACTCTGGGAAGGTCTGGGGAAACGGGATGGCCCGGCCCAACCGGCGCAGACTCTCCGCTGCTGGGATGCGGGGCAGCGGGGATTTCACGTCGATGACGGCTTGGTTCAAGGTGTTGGGCTGAAACATGGTGCGGTCCTTCCCGATTCACGTGGTGCGACAGATGCGTCCTTCGCTCTGGATTGCTTCTCGAGTGTTCGTCCCTGGTCCAGCCTTCAGATCCGCTCCGCGATGCGCAGCTTGGCCGAGCGACTGCGCGGATTCCGGGTCACTTCCTCCGGGTTGGGGCGGATGGGCCTGCGAGTGATGATGCGCAGGGTGGGGGTGCGTTCCCGACCTCCGCGAGGATGGCTGGGATCCGGCACGTAGCGCATGGCCTCCTGGCGCATCCAGCGTTTCACAATCCGGTCCTCCAGGCTGTGGAAGGTAATCACCGCCAGCCGGCCCCTGGGCTTCAACAGGGCCAGGCACTGGGGGAGGGCTCGCTCCAGCTGGCCCGGATCGTGGAGAAGGCCGTGGGAGGGCGTCGAGGGCAGCGCATCCACCCGGCCACCAAGACCTTCCAGGCCCTGCGCATGGCCGTCAACGACGAGCTGGGCCAGCTGGAGCGAGCCCTCCCCCAGTGCCTGGCCCTGTTGAAGCCCAGGGGCCGGCTGGCGGTGATTACCTTCCACAGCCTGGAGGACCGGATTGTGAAACGCTGGATGCGCCAGGAGGCCATGCGC
>WGCB01000431.1 GCA_015494005.1 Caldilineaceae bacterium | reverse complement strand
GTGCTAAGATGGTCGTGGTAACACCACATAACACCCCCGATTTATGCAGTGCTACCATCACACCCCTCCCCCGTTTGCCCCCCTGACTGGCGAAGGCAGTTTTCGGCCTGCAGGGTGCACACAGCCATGATGTCCCAGAACAAAGCTACCCCGAGTCAGCCCATGGCGACTTCCTCCAGCCGAACCAACGCTTCCTCCAATGCGCTGGCCCGCATCCGCAGCCAGCTGCCGGCCCTGGCCGCGGCCGAGGCGCGAGTCGCTAACTGGGTGCTGCAGCGGCCCGAGGAGGTGATCCACCTCTCCATGGCCCAGGTGGCCCAGGAGTGCGGCGTCAGCGACACCACGGTGCTGCGTTTCTGCCGCAATGCGGGCTTCCAGGGCTACCTGGACCTGAAGCTCTCCATCGCCCGGGACATGGCCAGCCCCACCCAGATCATCCACGACAACATCGAGGAGGACGACGATCCCCTCACCGTGGCCCGGAAGGTTTTCATGTCCAACATCCAGGCCCTGTACGACACCCTGGAGGTGCTGGATCCGGAGAGTTTGACCCAGGCGGTGGATCTCCTGAACCGGGCCAAGCGCATCCTGATCATCGGGGCGGGCACCTCGGGGCCCATCGTGCACGACATGTACAACATGTTCTCTCGCCTGGGGCTGAACTGCCGGGCCCGGACGGATTCCTACCTGCAGCTCATGGACGCGGCCCTGGTGGGGCCGGGCGACGTGGTGGTGGGGATCTCCCAGTCCGGCAGCTCCGTGGATCCAGTGCTGACGCTCCAGGAGGCCAAGAAGAACGGCGCCGCCACCATCGTGATCACCGGGAATGCCCAGTCCCCCATCACCAAGCACGCGGACGTGACCCTGCTCAGCGTGGCGCGGGAGACCCGGGCCGAGGCCATCGCCTCCCGCATTGCCCAGCACACCATCATCGATGCCCTGTACGTGATTATCTCCTTGCAGAACCTGGAGACGGCGGTCCAGAACGAGAAACGGATCTGGGACGCCTGGCTGCCGAAGACGTATTGACAGGAAGTTGTGCAGGTAGAAGCAAGGACGGATTGCGAGTGTCAAAGGAGGTGTCCAGAGCAGAGAAAATCCCCTTCATTGGTTCCCTCACCATCCCCCACAGCCGTTCAACCCACCCTTTCATCTGTCAAAGGAGTCCAGAATGAAGAAGTCTCTCTACATGGCTATCCTCACCTTGATCCTGGCTCTGGTCGTGTCCGCCTGTGCGCCGGCCGCGACCCAGGCCCCAGCCCCGGCCAGCGGAAGCGCTGGGGAAGAAGCCGCGGCCAGCGCGGACCTGGAAGGCGTCCCGGACGTCTTCAAAGGAGAGCAGCTGAAGATCGCCGTCATCCGCAACCTGCCCTCCGACGATCACACCAAGCAGTTCCTGGACGGCACCCGCTCCGAGGGTGAGTCCTTCGGTTTCAAGGTGGACACCTTCATCGCGGACAACGACGACGCCAAGTTCCAGGAGCTGGTGGCCCAGGCTATCGCCAAGGGCTACGATGGCCTCATCATCTCCCACGGCAAGAAGGACTACTCCTACGACATGCTCAAGCCGGCCGTGGACAAGGGCATCAAGGTGGTCACCTTCGACACGGTGATCGAGAAGGATGGCCAGGGCCTGCCCGAGATCACCCGCACCTTCCAGGACGACTTCGAGCTGGCCCGCCTGTCCCTGGGCGTCATCAACGAGATCGCGGATCCGGCCCGCATCATCAAGCTGTGGTGGGGCCCCGGTGTGCCGCCCCTGGATCGCCGGGAGACCATCTACAAGCCCCTGGAAGAGGAAGGTCACCTGATCACCCTGGAAACCATTGGGCCCACCAACTTCCAGGACGTCCAGGGCGACATCGCCGCCAAGGTGGGCGCGGTCCTGGCCAAGTACCCGGAAGGGGAGATCGACGCCATCTGGGGCTCCTGGGACGAGATGGCCAAGGGCGCCTACACCGCGCTCAAGGACGCTGGCCGCACGGACATCAAGCTCGTCTCCATCGACATCTCCAACCAGGACATCAACCTGATGCGGGAGCCGGGCAGCGTCTGGATCGCCACCGCGGCGGTGGATCCCAAGCTCATCGGCATCGTGGACATGCGCCTGCTGGCCAAAAAGTTCGCTGGTGAGGAGACGCCGGACGAGTACGACCTGGAGGCCAAGCTCATCCGCCAGAGCGACCTGAAGCCGGACACCACCATGCTGACCCTCAACGAGGTCATCGAGGGTTGGGGCGACACCGAGGCCTTCAACGAGCCCTGGATGGACAAGCTCCGGGCCCACTTCGGCAAGCAGTAGCCGCGCCGCTGTCGGACGGCTGGACCTTTCAGCAGCAAGGTGGCCGTTCCCATCCCCATGGGTGGGGACGGTCACCCGCATGTGTCTTTGCGGAGGGAAGGAGCCCCATGCAGCCCAAACACAAGCTGGAGATGAAAGGGATCTCCATCGAGTTCCCTGGGGTGAAGGCCCTGAGCCAAGCGGATTTCGCGGTGGAAAGCGGGGAGATCCACGCGCTGGTGGGGGCCAACGGCGCCGGCAAGTCCACGCTGATGAAGATCCTGGGCGGGGCCTACGGCCACTACCAGGGGGAGATCTATTTCGACGGGCAGAAAGTGGACATCCGCCACCCTCAGGATGCCAAACGCCTGGGCATCGACGTGGTCTACCAGGAGGTGGACACAGCCCTCATCCCCTACTTGACCGTGGCCGAGAACATCATGCTGGACGTGATGGCCAACGAGATGCAGGGGAAGCACTTCATTCGCTGGGGGCAGCTGCACAGGCGAGCCCGGGAAGTCATGAAGCAGGTGGGCATCCAGCTGGACACCTCCACCCTGGTGGAGAATTTGACCCTGGCCCAGAAGCAGCTGGTGCTCATCGCCCGGGCCCTGGCCACCAACACCAACTTCCTGGTCCTGGACGAGCCCACCGCGCCCCTGAGCCAGACCGAGACGGAGGAGCTCTTCCGTCTGATGCGGGACCTGGTGGCCAACCAGAACATCGGCATCGTCTTCATCTCCCATCGCCTGCCCGAGATCTTCGAGATCTGCGAGACCATCACCATCCTGCGGGACGGCCGAGTGGTGGCGGACACCACCATCGAGACCCTCACCCAGCAGCGCCTCATCGAGCTCATGCTGGGGCACCGCTTCGACGAGACCTATCCCAAGATGCCCGTCCCCATCGGCGAGACCATCTTCCAGGTGGAGGAGCTCTGGGAGGAGCAGGGCCGGGTGCGGGATGTGAGCCTCACGGTGCGGGCCGGGGAGATCGTAGGGGTGACGGGCCTGGTGGGCGCGGGGAAGACGGAGCTCTGCAAGACCCTCTTCGGCGCCTACCCCATCCGATCGGGCCAGGTGCGTCTGCACGGCAAGCCCCTGAAGATCACCTCTCCCCACGCTGCGGTGAACCAGGGGGTGACTCTGGTGCCGGAGGAGCGGCGCAAGGAGGGCATCCTGGTGGACGAGCCCGTCTACGTCAACCTCACCCTGCCCAGCCTGGACACCTTCACCCGGGGGGTCGATTTCGTGGACACCCGGGCGGAGCGGGAGACAGCCCGCCAGCTGATCCGGGAGCTGGGCATCCGCACCCCCAGCGAGAACCAGAAGGTGGCGTTCCTTTCCGGCGGCAACCAGCAGAAGGTGGCCGTGGGCAAGTGGCTCATCACCGACGCCGAGATCTACATCTTCGACGAGCCCACCAAGGGTGTGGACGTGGGCGCCAAGCACGACATCTTCGAACTCATCGGCCAGTTGGCCAAGCGAGGCAAAGGCATCATCTACGCCTCCAGCGAGATCCCGGAGATCCTGGGCATCTCCGACCGCATCTACGTGATGTACGACTACACCATCGTCAAGGAATTCGACACAGCGGACGCCACAGAAGAGGACATTCTTTTCTATTCTGCCGGAGGTAAATGACCCAATGACCGCCCTCACCGAACAGATGGCCAGCAAAAAGCGTCTCCCCGCCGTGGTGGACTTTCTGAGCAAGTGGGGGACGATCCTGACGATCTTCGTCCTGCTGATCTTCTTCTCCGCCACCATGCCGTCCTTCCGCACCTCGTCCAACATGGTGACCATCATGCGCAGCATCGCCATCGTGACGGTCATCGCCACGGGCATCACCGTCTCCCTCACAGTGGACGGCTTCGACCTCTCGGTGGGTTCGGTGGCCACCTTCGCGGTGGCCCTGGTCATGTCCTTCTTCGTCTGGTACGGCTGGGGGACCATCCTGGCCATCGTCGTGGCCCTGGTCGTCTCCCTCGTCGTGGCCGCGGTCAACGCCTTCCTCATCGTCAAGCTGCGCATCTTCGACCTGCTGGCCACCCTGGCCACCATGTTCATCTTCGAGGGCGTGGCCATGACCTACACCGGCGGCGGCTCCATCAGCGAGGGCATGCCCCGGCTGGACGGCACCCCCACTTTCGGCAAGATCCCAGCGGAGTTCCGCCTCATCGGCCAGTCCCCCTACATCATCGTGATCATGCTGGTGATCGTGGCCCTGGTGCACGTCTTCCTCACCTACACCAAGCACGGACGCTACCTCTACATCGTGGGCGGCAACCGGGAAGCGGCCCGCCTCTCCGGCATCCCAGTCAACCGCTACCGCACCCTGGCCTATTTCCTCTCCGCCCTGCTGGCAGCCACCGGCGGCATCATCCTGGCGGCCCGCATCGGCTCCGCCCAGATCAACTCCGGCGCCGGCTACCTCATGCCGGCCGTGGCCGCGGCCTTCATCGGCTACTCCGTGGCCGGCATCAAGAAGCCCAACGCCGTGGGCACTCTGGTGGGGGCCATCCTGGTGGGCCTGCTAGAGAACGGACTGATCATGATGTCCGTGCCCTACTACTCCTTGAACATCATCAAAGGGCTGGTGCTGGCCATCGCCCTGGCCATCACCTACTACCGCAAACACGACTGAACAGGACAAAGGAGTCTTTGACCATGAATGTCCACGGCAAGCACTACCGCACCATCTGGCTGAAGGAGGACGATCCCCGGGTGGTCCAGATCATCGACCAGCGCTGGCTCCCGCACAAGTTCGTGGTGGAGGATCTCACGGACGTGGACCAGGTGGCCCGGGCCATCCAGGAGATGCACGTGCGGGGGGCGGGGCTCATCGGCGCCACCGCCGGCTACGGCATGTACCTGGCGGCCCTCCACGCTCCCAAGGACTCCCTGGCCGCCTTCATGGAGGCCCTGGCCGCGGCGGGGGAGCAGCTCAAGGCCACCCGGCCCACCGCGGTGAACCTGGCCTGGGCCGTGGAGCGGCAGCTGGCCGCCATGGAGGCCGCCGGAGACGACATCGAGGAGCGCATCCAGACCGCCTTCCAGGTGGCCCAGGACATCGCGGACGAGGATGCGGAGGCCTGCCGCCGCATCGGCGAGCACGGGGTGCAGATCATCCAGGAGATCAGCCAGCGCAAGGGGGGCGAGCCGGTGAACATCCTCACCCACTGCAACGCCGGCTGGCTGGCCTTCGTGGACTACGGCTCCGCCACGGCCCCCATCTACGAGGCCCACAGCCGGGGCATCCCAGTGCATGTCTGGGTGGACGAGACCCGGCCCCGGAACCAGGGCGCCCGCCTCACCGCCTGGGAGCTGGGCCAGCACGGGGTGCCCCACACGGTCATCGCGGACAACGTGGGCGGCCATCTCATGCAGCACGGCCTGGTGGACCTGGTCATCACCGGCACGGACCGCACCACCTACACCGGGGACGTGGCCAACAAGATCGGCACCTACCTGAAGGCCCTGGCCGCCCACGACAACGGCATCCCCTTCTACGTGGCCCTGCCCTCCTCCTCCTTCGACTGGACCATCCAGGACGGCCTGGCGGAGATCCCCATCGAGGAGCGGGGCGAGGAGGAGGTCAAATACATCCAGGGCCTGCACAACGGGGAGATCGTCAAGGTGCTGCTCACGCCCCAGGAGAGCCCGGCCACCAACTACAGCTTCGACGTGACGCCCCGACGCTACGTCACCGGGCTGATCACCGAGCGGGGCATCTGCCCGGCCTCGGAGGAGGGGGTCCTGGGGCTCTTCCCGGAGAAACGGCAGTCCTGAGCCCCCGCGCATCCCGTCGAACCCATAGCAGACCAGGCCATATCGCACACCCGGACATTTCAGAAAGAGAAGCCAGAAAGAGGAGTCAGAAAGAGGAGCCTCCCATGCCCTTCTACCCACTCAACGAGACCAACATCCTGGACTACATTCGACAGCGCCCGGCCCTGGCGGACTTCTTCCCAGCGGACGCCCCGGTGACCGTCCGCGAGGTGGGGGACGGCAATCTCAACTTCGTCTTCGTGGTGGAGAACCAGGCGGATCCAGCCAACTCCATGGTCATCAAGCAGGCCCTGCCTTACCTGCGGGTGCTGGGTGAGTCCTGGCCCCTGACCCAGGCCCGGGCCCGCTACGAGGCCCAGGCCCTGGAGGAACACAACCGCTACGCCCCCGGGCTGGCGCCGGAGCTCTACGACTTCAACGAGGAGATGGCAGCCATCGCCATGGAATACCTGGGGACCCACCAGATCATGCGCAAGCCCATGGTGGCCCGGGAGAAGTTCCCCCACTTCGCGGACCACATCTCCTCCTTCCTGGCCCGCACCCTCTACTTCACCTCGGACCACTACCTCTCCGGCCCGGAGAAGAAACTGCTCCAGGCCAAGTTCGTCAACGAGGAGCTGCGCAAGCTCCAGGAGGACTTCGTCTACACCAACCCCTACAAGGAATCCGAGGAGAACAACTGGAACCCCCTGGTGGACGACGAGGTCCAGGCCGTGCGCTCGGACCCGGTCCTGAAGATGGCCATCGCCGAGCTGAAGGACGCCTACATGAACCACGCGGAGGCCCTGATCCACGCGGACCTGCACACCGGCTCCATCATGCTCAACCAGGAGGACACCCGGGTCATCGACCCAGAATTCGCCTTCTTCGGGCCCATGGGGTACGATGTGGGCGCGGTGCTGCAGAACCTGATCCTGAACTACCTCTCCCACTTCGCCCACACCCCGGATCCGGAGGTGCGGGCCGACTACCAGGCCTGGATCCTGGAAACGGTGCGGGCGATCTGGAACCAGTTCGCGGCCAAGTTCGACCAGCTCTGGGTGGAGAACGCCCGGCCGGACAGCGAGCTCATGCCCCTGGACTACTGGGACTTCCCCGGGGGAGAGGAGGCCTTCGCGGCCTACCGCCAGCGCATCCTCCAGCACATCCTGGAGGAGACCGCAGGGCATGGGGGCGTCAAGTTCCTGCGCCGCATGATGGGCGTGGTCAGCGTCTGGGACATCTCCAGCATCGAGGACCCGGCCAAGCGGGCCGTGGCCGAGCGGGCCGCCATCCGCATCGGCAAGCGCTGGATCCTGGAGCGCCGCCGCTTCACCGGCATCGACGACCTGATCCAGGTGGTGCTGGACGAGACCGCAGCGGTGACGGTGTAAACTATCGATGGGCAGCACGCGGCTGCCAACTCCTAACTACCAACCTAGCTACACATCACTTTGGTCCTGATGAAAAGATGAAGGTTGGGCCGCATACCTGATACACTGGAAGT
>WGCB01000430.1 GCA_015494005.1 Caldilineaceae bacterium | reverse complement strand
GTCACTGGCTACCGCCTTGCCCTGGGCTGCTGTCCAGGAGGACGGCTGGGCTGGGGCCGCACAGCCCGCCAGGATCACGGCCAAGATAAGGGCCACGATCGCCAGGCGTGCGGCGGATCCCCCTGACCGGAAACGATGAAATTGAATGCTCATGGTGCACAACTCCTTTGCCTGCCTTGACCGGGCTTCAGGGCTCGAAACCGTTCTCGAGGAAACGGTCAGGGGGCGGGCGGACCGCCCCCGATTCGATGGCGATGGGATACTACTCCCCCACCCACCGGGTGGCCGTCAGACCCGTGGTCGCCAGGTCCATGCCGCCGGACCAGGTGGCCACCCCGCCAGACCAGGTGGCGATGCCGCCGGACCAGGTGGCCACGCCGCCAGACCAGGTCGCGATGCCACCGGACCAAGTGGCGATGCCGCCGGACCAGGTCGCGATGCCGCCGGACCAGGTGGCCACGCCGCCAGACCAGGTGGCGATCCCGGCGGGGCTGGACATGCCACCGGCCCAGTTGATGCCTTCGGCCAGGGAGATCTCCCCGCCAGACCAGGTCGCGGTGCCACTGGAGAGAAGCTCCCAGTCGATCCAGCCCATGTCCGAGGCTCGGGAAGCGCCCATGCTGTAGACCTGGCCATCCTGGGCCTGGATCTGGTAGAGGTAGATGGAGCCATCATCGCTGAGGATGCGCTGGACCGGCCCCTGATAGTGGTAGGCCAGGTCCGCCTCTGTGGCGTAGCCGTGGGCCAGGTCCGCCTTGATGTCCATGCCAACGTTGGCCTGGCCGTCCGCCGGGAAGTCGCCCAACACCGCATCCGGCGCCCAGATTCGCCCGGCCCCCTGCTGCAGGATGTTGTGGGCCAGCTGATCGCCGGTCACCGCGGGGCGCGCCGAGTGCATCAGGCGGAACTTGACCTGGTCCGGGGTGAGCTCCGGATGGGCCTGGAGCATGAGCGCCACCACACCGGAGGTCACCGCAGTGGCCATGCTGGTGCCGCTCATGCGGAAGAGGCTGGTGGTCTCGGAGTAGTCCGGGTGGCGCTTGGCCAGCACGGCGGACAGCTCCGGGTTGTCCGGGTCGTTGAACATGAAGGAGACGATGCGACCGCCCGGCGCCAGCACGTCCGGCTTGACGAACCCGTCCTGGGTGGGGCCGGTGGCGGACCAGACCGGCAGCACGTCATCGGACCAATCCCCAGGGGTGCGCTTGGTGTCCACGGCCCCCACGGTGATCACGTAGGGGTCATTGCCCGGCACGGTGATGCTCTCCGCGCCCGGCCCCTCGTTCCCGGCAGCGGCCACCACCACGATGCCCGCGTCCCAGGCCGCTTCCACAGCCCGGTTCAAGGGATCCACGAAGTAGGGCACGGTGGCCTCCGCGCTCAGGCTCAGGTTCAGCACCCGAACGCCGTATTTGTCCTTGAACTCCACCGCGTACTGGATGCCCTGGATGGCATCCTCGTAGTTCCCGTGACCGTTCTCGTCCAGAATGCGGATGCTGAGGATCTCCGCCTCCGGGGCGATGCCCAGATACTTGCCGGTGGTCATGTCCTTGAAGCGGTTGCCCACGATGCCGGCCACATGGGAACCGTGGCCGTAACCGTCCACGCTGGCGCCCAGGAACTGGAGGCAGTAGCCATCCCGCTGCGTAGAGAGGTAGCGCTCCTGGATCGTCTCGAAACGGCAGGTCCCATCGCCCAGGAAGTCGGCCTGGGCAACAAAGTTCAGCGCCGCATCCTGACCGGACAGGTAGGCCAGGACCGGGGCGAAGAAGACTCCCGAATCCAGAACCGCGACGGTGACCCCCCGGCCGGTCAAGGAGGTGCCGTCCGAAAGGGTGACCCCGTGGACGATGTCCGCGCCCACATCCACGCCCACAGGCCAGGACTGATCCGTCTCCATGCTGTATCCACTGCTGTACGAGCCGCTGGTGGGCCAGGAGCCCTTCTCGGAGCCCAGGGCAACAGGGCGGCCCGTCCACCCGGAGCTGGCCACCTGCTTGTTGGCCACCACAGCCAGGATGCCGGGCTGAGCAGCCAGGGCGTCCAGTTGATCCCCGGGAATGGAGGCCCCCACGCCATCGATGAGCCAGAGCTGGCTGCTCACCTGCCCGCCGATCCGCTTCACCGCCTGGGCGGCCACCTCGGCGCTCTGGCCGGTGACGATCACGGACAGGCTTGAGGACTCCGACCCCGCCAGAGCCGGATCCACGAAGGCATGGGGCATGGCCACGGCAGGCCCCGCGGCCGCGGCCAGAACGGGCTGAAACAGCAACGCGGCAAGTACAATCCACAGGAAGGAAAGACGCCATATGCGGGTCATTTCAATACTCCTTTTTGCGCTTCTGCACAGAATGGAAAACTCTCGAGCCCCGGTAGTGGGCACCTGAACAACCTTACATCTGTCGACCTTACTATACTCGGGACGTCGGGTCTTTTGACTAGCCACGTAGTACCATCTTTGGCCAGGAAAGCCCGCTACACCCCTCTCAGATCGCCAGAAACCTTACATCGGCGGCGGGGATCCACTGCCCAAAACGCAAACTTACCGCAAGCTTGACCGTTGACTCGCCCTGCGGAATCCCAGGGGACGCGCCGACTCCAGGGGGCTGCCCCCCGGATTGTGCGGCGAGATGAGGCTGTCAGGTGAGGGTGGGTGAGGTAGACGCGGTGAGAGGTCTAGGCGGCTTCCCGGGGTTCCAGCTCATAGACCAGACGCTGGACGCGCTGGAGCTCCAGCTGAGCGCCCAAGCGGGCGAAGGTCTCCTTCGCCTCGAGCAGGTGATCGGCGGCTTCATCCTGCCGCCCCCGCCGGAGGGCCAGGCGGGCCTGCTGGACGGCCAGGCGGGCATTCTCCAGCGCGTTCACTGCGCTGGCCAGGGCCGTCTGGGCCTGGGCCAGGGAGTGTTGCGCCCCGGCCAGGTCCCCCTGGCGCAGCTGGCATTCGGAGAGGATACGCCAGGCCACCGCTGTCAGGCCAGGGCTGCCGGTCTCCTGCGCCAGGTGGACTGCTTCCCAGGCCGTCTTCTGGGCCTGGGCGATCTGGGCATGGGCCAGGTGGATCTCGGCCTGGAGGCGGCGGATCTCGGAGACGAGATCCTTGGCGTCCGCCCGCTGGGCCAGTTCCAGGCTTTCCCGCAGACAGCCCTCGGCGGCCTGGCTGTCGCCCTGCAGGAAATGCACCTGGGCCAGTCCCAGCTGGGCGTTGGCGCTGTGGTAGGTCATCTTGGCCGGGCCGGCCACCTGGAAACTCTGCTGGAAGTGATGGGCCGCTTCGGTCAGCTCGCCCCGGTCCACGGCCAGCCAGCCCAGGTTGTTGTGCACAATGGCCACGCCCTCCATATCTCCCAGCTCCATGCGCCTCTCCAGGCTCTGCTGGAAGTAGGCCGCGGCCTGTTTCCAATCGCCATCGGCCATGGCCAGGACGCCCAGGTTGCTCAAGGTGGCGGCCACTCCCCAGGAGTAGCCCATCTCCTCCCGCCAGGCCAGGGCCTTGGCCGTGTGCTCCATGGCCTGGGCCGTCTCGCCCATCTGGAAATAGATGCCGCCCAACAGATTCTCCGCCGCGGCCAGCTCGTTCAGCCCTTGGGCCAGCTCCGCGTAGTGATGGCTCAGCTCGCTGGTTTCCCGGGCCTTCTCCAGCTGCCCTCGATAGAAGTGGGTCCAGGCCAGCCCCAGCAGCGTCCGAGCTGCCTCCAGCTGACCGGGCACATCCTCCGGCTCCTCCAGGCGGACCAGGGCCTGGCGATAGTAGTCGTAGGCCAGCTCCGGGGCGCCCTGGCGACGGGCTGTCTCCCCCATGCGCCGGTAGAGGCCAGCCTGGAGGAGGGGCGAAATGTCCGAACATTGGATCAGGGACAGCCCTCGTTCCAGGGCCTGGAGAGATTCCGTGTAGTGCCCCAGGAAGCGGTGCACATCGCCCAGGCCCTGAATGACTCGCCAGCGCAGACAGCAGTCCGCTCCGGGCAGGCTGCCCAGGATGGCATCGGCCTGCTGGAAGTGCTCCAGGGCTTCCTGGTTGGCGTCGTGGGCGGCCGCCTGCTCCCCGGCGATGATGAGGTAGCCCAGGGCCTTGCGGTTCTCCCCGGCCAGGGCAAAGTGATGGGCCAGCTCCGCCGCGTGCTCCTCCTCGCTCCCCGCCCAGTAGCTCTGGAGCGCCTCGGCCACCCGCCGATGCAGAGCCTTCCGCTGCACCTTGAGCATGCCCTCGTAGACCACAGCCTGGGCCAGGTTGTGGCTGAAGGCCCACTGCTCCGTCTCGGGGGAGAGGCGCAGGATACCCTGTTCAGCTGCCTGGCAGAGCAGCTGCTCCACATCCGGTCGTTCGCCGATCACGGCCAGCAGGTCGGACTTGAAGGGGCGGCCGATGATCGCCGCCAGCTGGAGTTGCTGGCGAAGGGGAAGGGGCAGGTTGTCCACCCGGGAGCGGATCAGCGCCTCCAGGGAGGTGGGCAACGGCAGGGTGTCCAGGTCCAGACCCGGGCGCAGGGACCATTTCCCATCCTGGTCCTCCAGATAGCCCCGCTCCAGGAGCAACCGCAGGAACTCCTCGATGTAGAACGGATTGCCCTCCGAGCGGTTGAGCACGAAATTGCGCACCGAAGGGGCCAGGGCGCCGCCGGAGAGCAGCCCTTGGAGGAGCTCGGCGCTCTCGGCCAGGTTCAGCCGCTCCAGCTGCAGGGTCACCGTGCGCTGCGGATAGAGCTCCCGCACCTGGGTCAACTCCAGGTGCTCATCCTGGCCAGCGGCAGGGCGACGAGCCCCCACCAGCAGGATGGGGGTGTCCTGGATGGCGTAGACCAGGAAGAGCAGGAGCTGAGCCGACAGGGGATCGATCCAGTGCAGGTCGTCCAGGAGCACGATCAGGCCGGTGTCTCTGGCCATCCGGTTCAGGAGGGTGCGCAGGGCCACGAAGAGCTGTTGCCGCAGCTGCTCTGGCTCCATGGTGGCCAGCTGCTGGGCGTGGCTCTCCTCGGGCAGGACGCCGCAGAGGATCTCCAGGTGAGGAGCGATGGGACCCGGGTCCGGGAACCACTGGGCCAGCTGGGCCCGGATCTTCTCTCGTTTCTGCTGGCTGGAGTCGGTGTGGGAGAGGCTGAAAACATTCTCCAGCAGGTTGGTGAAGAGCGAAAAGGCCTGGCGGGCCGCCTGGGGTGAGCACTGGCCGGACCAGACGGGGATGCCCTGGTCGGCGAACCGGGCGGCGAACTCCCGCAGGAGGCGGCTCTTGCCGATGCCCGCCTCCCCCTCCAGCCAGATCAGGCCGCCCTGCCCGTCCTCCAGGCGGGCGGCCAGGGCAAGCATAGCCTCCAGCTGCTCCTGGCGGCCCACCAGCGGCGCTTGGAGGCCGGACAGGCCGCGCTTCTCCTGGGGATCCGAACGTCTGCCGGTCAGCACGCTGATTGGGAAGCCGTCGATCCCCGGGGACGCCTCTTTCGGGATCGAGTCGAAGAGGAAGGCATGCTCCGTCTCGGACCGGACGCTCTGGCTGACCCAGATCTGGCCCGGTGCGGCCGCGGCCGCAATGGCCATGGCGTACTGGACCGGGGGACCGGTCACCACGAACTTGCGCTGGGATCCGGGATCCAGGTAGCCGCCCACCACTTCGCCCGCGCTGATCCCCCCTGCGAAGGTGATGTGCAGCCGCTCCTGTTCCTGTATCTTGTCGAGAACCTGGGTCATCTCCCAGGCGGTCTCCACGGCCAGGGTGAAATCATCCTCGTGGGAGATGGGAGCGCCGAAGACCAGGGTCAGGCCTTCGTTGCGGCGAATGATGGAGGCCCCCTTCTCTTGCCCCATCTGAACCAGCGAGGGGAGCAACCTGGCCAGCTGCTCCAAGATGGCCTCGTCGTCCTGGTTTGGCGGGGCATCGGCGGACGCGTCCAGCGTGCGCAGCTCCAGGCAGAGCACCACGGCCCGATGTTTCTCCCCCTCGGGGAGTCGGCGGTCGAGCTGGGTCCGGCGCCAGAGTGGATGGTCCGGCGAGGAGACCGGAGACAGGCGCTTCAGCTCGGCCAGGAGGTGCTGGGCCCGTCTCAGTTCGTAGGCAGCCCCCAGGGCCTGGAAAAGCTCCGTGGCCTGCTCGGCGGCCTGCTGGGCGTGCCGATGCCACTCCCATTTCTCCGGATTCTCTTCCCGGATCGCCTGCTGATAGAGCCGAGCCAGCTCCAGCCACCCCTGCCCTTCCCGCAGGGCATCCTTGCGCTGCTGGGCCAAAGCGATGGATCGACGCAGCTCCTGTTCCGCGTCCACGAAACGGTCGTGCAAGGCGTGGATCCGGCCCAGGGTCCGATGGCAGTCGATCAGCTCTTCCTGCATGCCCGTCTCCTGGGCCAGTTCCAGGGCGTCCTGGGCCACTTGGATGGCCTTCTCCAGGTTCCCCCGCTCGGACTCCAGCCAGGCCCGCATCCACAGGAGCTGGATCCGGTGATCCTGGTCCGCCATGGCGATCCGCTGCTTGGCCGCGTCCAGCCGTCGCTCCAGCTCGCCCCAGTCCTCCTCGGTCAGGGCCAGGAGGGCCAGGGCCACTTCGCCGCAGAGGATCCCGTATTCGTAGCCGAAGCGCTGGCTGATCTCGATGGTCTTCTCGATGTCCTGCCGGGCTTGAGCATGGTCGCCCATGGCCCGGCGCAGGTGACCTAGATTGCGCAGGTTGGTGATCTGCTCGGGCACGAACCCCTTGGCGGACTGGAGATTGGCAGCCCGCTCGTACATCTCTGCCGCCTTGGGCCAGTTCCCCAGGGCCCAGTGGAGGACGCCCAGGTTGGCGTAGGCCACGCCGATGCCCCAGGCGTAGCCCTGCTCCTCGTACAGGTGTAGGCTGCTCTCCACGTAGGGGATGGCCTCGGCCGGGTTGCCCTGCTGGTAGGCGATGCCCCCCAGCGTGTTGTAGAGGCTGCCCAGCAGGGTGTAGGGCAGATCCACCCCTTGCTCCTCCACCTCCTGGGTGGCGTTGCGGGCGATCTGGAAAGCCTCGTCCAGGCGGCCCTGGCGGAAACGGACCCAGGCGAACCGGTCCAGCAGGGCGTACCAGAGGGCGGGATGTTCCTGGGGGTCGGCCGCGTCCAGGGCGGTCCGCAGGTACTGGACGGCCTTCTCCAGCTCCCCGGTGCGTTGCCCCACGTCGGCCAGCTCCCGCAGATTCTCCAGGTAGAAGGCCATGTACTCGGGGGGGATGGTCTCCATGTCCTGGAAGCGCTGCAGAGACGCTTGCAGGACCTGCTCCGCCTCCTGAAACTCGCCGGAGAACTTCAAGGCTTGCCCCAGCCCGATGTGGGCTCGGAAGCACTCCTCCAAGAAGCCCTCGCGCTCCTTTTCCATCAGGGCCAGGATGCGGCGGAAGTGCTGGATGGCCGTCTCGTAGGCGCTGCGACGCAGGGCGTTCTCCGCGGTGGTGAGGAGGTAGGGGATGGCCTGGGTGGGCTCCTCGCCTCGACTGTAGTGATAGGCCAGGGCCTCGATCTGTTCGTCCCGGGGCAGGTAGGATCCATCCTGGATCACTCGGGCCACCCTGTCGTGGAAGCGACGCCGATCCTTGCGCAGCAGGGTGTGGTAGATGGCCTCCTGGATCAGGGCATGGCGGAAGGAGTAGCCCTGCTCCTCGCCGAAGGGCTCCACCACCAGGAACTGGCGCCGGGTGAGCTCCTGGAGGGCCACTGCCACTTCCGCCACCGGAACGCCGCTCAGCTCCTGGACCAGCCGCACCGGGAAGGAACGCCCGATGACCGCCGCTTTCTGCAAGAGCAGGCGCAGGTTCTCGGGCAGGCTGTCGAAGCGGGTGAGGATGAGCCCCTTCAGGGTGCCCGGGACCGCGTCCAGCTGGGATTCCAGGAGCTCCACCGAGACCTCTTGACCGGATCCCAGGGGCAGCTCGCCCTGGTCCAACAGCATGCGGATGATCTCTTCAATGTAGAAGGGATTGCCCTCGGTGCGCTCGGCGATGCGTCGGGCCAGATTCCCCACGTTGGCCCCCACCTTCTTGAGGAGCTCCTCGATGAGCTGCAGCTCCTCGGATTTGGAGAGGGCCTGGAGCCGAATGTCCGCGGCCATGGCCGGGTGCTTCTGCAACAGGGTGAGGATGGGCGCCATCACCGTCTCTCGCTCGAAATCTCGAGAGACGAGGATGACCAACACGGGCAGGTCAAAGAGCATGCCCAGGAAGTCCACCAGGAAGCTGCGGGAGGCGGGATCCACCCAGTGGAGATCCTCGAAAATGTAGACCGTGGGCGCCCGCTGGGCCTCCGCGATGAGCACCTGTTTGAAGGCCGCGTAGATCTGGCGCTGCAGGGTGGCCACGTCCTGCTGCTCCACGACGGCCTCCACCCCAGGATCCGCGTGCTCCAGGCCCAGCACGCTGACCAGGTAGGGGAAATAGCCCAGCGCATCCTCTCCCAGTTGCTGCAGGTAGGCCTGGAGCTTTTCCCGCTGCAGGGCAGCCGGATCCGTGTCGGCGATGCCCAGGATGTCCCGGAGCAGGGAGGCCAGGATCCAGAGGGGCGTGGAACGGGCGAAGGAGAGGCATTGCCCCTCGTAGACGTTGAAATGGGGGGGCAGCAGTTGCTTGCGGAACTCGTTCACCAGGCGGCTCTTGCCCAGGCCGGCGTCCCCTGTGACCAGGACGATCTGGCTGCGGCCCTTCCGCTCCACGTTCTCGGCGGCCTCCTCCAGCTGGGCCAGGAGGTCGCGCCGGCCCACCATGGGCACCTGCAACCCCGGCAGCCCCCGCACCTGACCCGCCCGCTTGCGCACGCCCAGGGGACGGTAGGCCTGGATAGGTTCGGGCTTGCCCTTCACCCGGATGGGCGGTAGGATCCGGTAGTCGAACAGGGGACGGGTGCGCTGGTAGGTGGAGAAGCTGACCAGCACTGTGCCCGGCTCCGCGGCCGTCTCCAGGCGAGAGGCCAGGTTCACCGTGTCTCCGATGACCGTGTACTCCATGTGGAGGTCGTTGCCCAGACGGCCAGCCACCACCAGACCGGTGTTGATGCCGATGCGCACCTGGAAATCGAAGCCGTACCGGGCTTTGGTCCGCTCCCGCAGGGGCTGCAGCACGGCCTGCATCTCCAGAGCCGCCCGCACCGCCCGCTCCGGGTCGTTCTCATGGGCCACCGGCGCCCCGAACAGGGCCATGAGCCCATCCCCGGTGAACTTGTCCACCGTGCCCTCGTACTTGTAGATCACCTCCACCAGCAGACGCATGGCCTCATCCACCACCAGGTAGACGTCCTCGCTGTCCAGGAAATGGCTGACCGCGGTGAAGTTGGTGGCATCCAGGAAGAGCACCGTGACCTCCCGCCGCTCCCCCTGGATGCCCACCGCGGCCTGGGCCATCTTGTCGGCCAGGTTGGCGGGGATCAGATCCCGCAAGCTCTGAAGGCGGCTGTCCAGGGAGGGCTGGGCTGGCGGGCTCACAGGGGCAGATCCGGGGGAAGCCAGCTTGGGCCTGGGCGCGTCCACGGGGGTGCCACACTGGCCACAGAAGCGGTTGCCCGGAGGCACTGGGTGACCACAGTTGGTGCAGAGGCGCGGCTGGCCCAGGTCCGCGCCGCACTGGCCACAGAAGCGATCGCCAGGATTGGCCAGCTGGCCGCAGGCAGGGCAGGTGGGTCGCAGGCTGGCCGCGCAGGCCAGACAGAACTCCACGTTCGGGGGATTTTCGTGGCCGCAATGCTGACAGGTGATCATATTGCCAG
>WGCB01000429.1 GCA_015494005.1 Caldilineaceae bacterium | reverse complement strand
TCACCGGGTGGGGCTGGCCGGCCTGGTCCCGCCACAGGCCGTAGTTGACCCGGGGCGGCAGCTTGGCCGGGATCAGAGGGATCTCCAGATCTTTGGAGGGGGCCGGTTCCAGGGGAGGCAGGGAGGCCAGGGCGGCGTGGCGGTCACAGGCGTAGATGACCACCGGCGGCTCCTCCGGGTCCATGAGCTCGTGGAGGGCCCGGTGCAGGTCCTGGCGCACCACCGCGGTGTGGAGGGCCTCCAGCTCGATGGCCGAGTCCGCGCAGGCGGCCACGCAGATGCCGCAGCCGGTGCAGAGGCTGGGCCGCATCACCGCGATGGTGCTGAAGGGCGTGTCGTCGTCTCGGGGCTCCATCTCCACCGCATGGTAGGGGCACTCCCGGGCGCAGAGGGCGCAGCCCGTGCAGGCCGGCTCGATGACCACCGCGGGGCCCAGGTGTTGTCCCCGTCCGATCCAGGGCAGGGCGACCAGCAGCCCGATGGCCAGGGTGGAGAGCCCCCAGAAGAGAGGCTGCCCGAGCCAGGCGCTCAGGGGCAGAAAGCCCAGGTACCACCAGTCGACGAAAACCCAGGAGATCAGGTTGTGGAAGTCCGCGGCCGGGTTGCTGGTCACCGGCCAGAGCAGCCCCACCAGCACCGCGGCCACCCCGGTGACCACCATGAGCCAGCGGGGCGCCCAGTAGCGGGTCCGGGCCAGGCGCATCCCGTGGACCAGGATGCCCAGGACCAGGCCCAGGGGCATGAAGACATGCAGGAAGAGGATGATGACAAAGAAGGAGAAGGTGCGGGAGGACGCGTCCGGGCCCAGGAAGGAGACCGAGAGGGATCCGCTGAGGAAGCGCAACGAGTAGTCCATCAGCCACTGGGCCGCCTGGTCCCAGACCAGGAAGTAGCCCATGGTGCCGATGACCCAGAAGAGCACCACCAGCCCCCACCCGCTCACCCAGGCCAGCCAGCGGGAGCCCCAGAAGCGGTCGCTCAGAAACATCTTCAGGGCGTGGAGGGTGGCCACCAGGATCAGCGCGTCGGAGGTGTAGCGGTGCACCGTGCGCATGAGGGAGCCCAGCCAGCTGGCGTCGATGAAGAGGATGCTGGCGTAGGCCCGGTCACTGCCCGGCCGGTAGAAGATCGTCAGATAGAGCCCGGTGACCGTGAGCAGGATGAGCAGGAAGATGGTCAGGGTGCCCAGGTGGTAGAAGGGGTTGAGGGAACGGGAGCGAGGGCCGGCGCCGGCCAGCCGGTCCACGGACCGCTCCAGCCAGGTCCAGGCCCCCTCCAGACGGCGCAGGGAACGACGAGCCGGGTAGATCTTGCGGGAATTAGCCATGAGCAATCACGGAAATGTTGGATGATCGGGCGATTGGATGATTCAGACGATTGGATGGTTGGGCGATTGAGCAATTGGGCGGCTGGGCCGTTCGATCACCGGTGAGCTGCTCGCCTGGACGGCAGGCTCATCGGTCTCGCCGGAGCTGGGCCGCCAGTCCTCGGCCCCGTACTTGCCCAGGCCCAGGGCGTTCACGGTGACCACCAGGCTGCTCAGGACCATGAGCAGGGCGGCGATGGCTGGCTGCAGCCGTCCGCTGACGGCCAGGGCCAGGCCCAGGGCGTTGTAGACGAAAGCCCAGGCCAGGTTCTGGTGCACCTTGGCCATGGCCGCCCGGGAGAGCCCCACCAGCCAGGGCAGGGCCCGCAGATCCTCCTGGAGGAGCACCACATCCGCGGCGCTCTGGGCCACGTCCGTGCCCCGGTGCATGGCGATGCCCACCCCAGCCTTGGCCAGGGCCGGCCCGTCGTTGATGCCGTCCCCCACCATGACCGCGTCCTCGCCGGCGGCCTCCAGCCGGGCCAGCTTCTCCTCCGGCCGCTGCTCCGCCAGGACGGGCACGCCCAGAAGCTCCTGGTAGCGCCGCCCGGCCGCCCGGCTGTCCCCGGTGAGGACCGTCACCTCCAGGCCCAGCTCCTGGAGGCGAGCCAGGACCTCCCGGGCCTCGGGTCGGACGGTCTCGCCCAGGCCCAGCAGCCCGGTCACACGCCCATCCCAGCCGGCGAAGACCAGGGAGAGCCCTCGCCCCTGCCAGGTCTGGGCCTGCTCCGCCAGCCGAGGCGAGAGGGCCAGGCCCTGCTCGGCCAGCCAGGCCCGGCTGCCGATCCAGACGGCCCGGCCTGCCACCCGAGCGGTGACGCCCCGCCCCGGGAAGGCCCGAAACTCCTCCACGGGCAGCGTGGGCGCCTCGGAGCCCTCCACGGCCCCGGCGATGGCCCGGCCCAGGGGATGCTCGGAGAGGGCCTCCACGCTGGCCACGGTGGCCAGAAACTCCGTCCGGTCCACCCCGTCGGTGGCCACCTCCTGGAGGCGGATGGGCAGCTGGGTCAGGGTGCCGGTCTTGTCGAAGAAAGCCTGCCGGGCCCGAGCCAGCCGCTCCAGCACGCCGGTCTGGCGCAGGAGGATGCCGGACTTGGCCGCTCGCCCCAGGCCCAGCCAGAGGGTCAGGGGGGTGGCGATGCCCAGGGCGCAGGGGCAGGCGATGAGGAGCACCGACAGGGCATGGACCAGGCCCGTCTCCGTGTCCGCGGCCCAGCTCCAGTAGGCGAAGGTGGCCCCGGCCAGGATCACCGCGCCGGGCACCATGAGCGCGGCCAGCCGGTCCGCCAGCCGCTCGATGGGAGCCCGCTGCCAGAGGGCCTGGTGGAGCAGGCGGCCGATCTGCCCGGCCAGGGTCTCGCTCCCCACCCCGGTGACGATGACATCGAAGCTGCCGTCCAGGTTGACCGTCCCGGCCAGCACCGGGTCCCCAGCTTTGCGCAGGATCGGCTCCGGCTCCCCGGTGAGGAGGCTTTCGTCCACGTCGCCCTGGCCCATGGCCACCAGGCCATCCACGGGGAAGCGCTCCCCGGGCCGGACCCGGACCCGGGCTCCCTTGCGCACCTGGTCCAGAGGGACCTCCGCCTCGCCCTCGGGTGTCACCAGCCGGGCCTGGGCAGGGATCTGCTGGGCCAGGCGCTCCACGCTCTCCGTGCCGGCCTTCTGGGCCTGGATCTCCAGCCAGTGGCCGATGGCCACCAGGAAGAGGAGCACGGAGGCGGTGTCGAAGTAGACCCGCTCCTGGCCCATCCACAGGTTGCGCAGGGAGAGGCCGAAGGCGGAGAAGGCGCCCAGGGCGATGAGGGTGTGGATGTTGGGTCGCCCCCGCAGGAGGCTGGCCGCGCCGGCTCGCAGGATGGGCCAGCCCAGGATCAGGAGCACGGGCAGGCTGGCCACCAGCAGGATGCGGTTGAAGAAGACCACCAGCCACTGGGTGTCCGGGGTGGCCATGCCCAGCCACTCCCGGCCGTAGATGAAGAAGCTGATGAGCATGATGTGCATCACCAGCACGCCGCTGACCAGGAGGCGGTTCCAGTGGGCCTCCTCCTCGTCGTAGGGGTCGTCCCCGGGGAGCCAGGCCCGGTAGCCCAGGCGGCGCACCTGCTTCACCAGGCGCCGGGGATCCGTCCGGGCGGGGTCGTAGCGCACCTGGGCCTCCCGCTGGACGAAGTTCACCCGGGCCTCTTGGACGCCGGGGCTGCGCTCCAGCTTTTCGCCGATGAGCCAGGAGCAGGAGACGCACCAGAGGCCGCCCAGGGAGAGGGTGGCCTCAGCCGTCTCCCCAGCGGGGGCGGTGGCTCGGGAGGTTGCTTCCGCTGGCGGCGTCTGGGACGGCTCGGCCAGGAGCGCGCTCACCTCCCGGCAGGCGGGGCAGCAGTAGGCCTTCCCCGCCTGGTCGAAGATGGGGTGCTGGGTGGTCAGGCCGCAGAGTTCGCAGGCCACAGGCGCGTTCACCACAGGATCAGCCCTCCCATGCGTGCGTGGCCGATCCAGCCCCAGGCCACCAGTCCCCGCAGGGCCAGCTGCACCCCGAAGAGGGCCAGGAGCCCGGCGGTGAGGGGGCGCAGCCTTGGAGCCAGGCGGCGGGGCCAGGCGCCGGAGAAGCGGGGGAAGAGGGTAAGCCCCAGGGTGAGGGGCAGGGTGCCTAGGCCGAAGAGGAGCATGGTCAGCCCACTCTGGAGGGGGGAGCCGGCCACCAGGGCCACCAGCAGAGCCGCCATGACCAGGCCGCAGGGCAGTAGTCCCCAGAGCAGGCCCAGGCCAAAGG
>WGCB01000428.1 GCA_015494005.1 Caldilineaceae bacterium | reverse complement strand
GCTGGAGGCCCGGGAGTTCGTCGGGCTGTTGAAGCGTCATCTGGGACTGGCGGGCCTGGTGACGGGACCGGACTTCGCCCTGGGCAAGGGGCGTTCTGGAACCCTGGACGTGCTGCGAGCCCTGGGCCAGGAGATGGGCTTCCGGGTGACTGTGGTGCAGCCGGTCACCGTGACCGGGGAGGACGGCCAGCCCCACGAAGTGCGCAGCTTCCACATCCGGCAGCTGCTCCGCCAGGGGGACGTGACCAGCGCCACCCGCATGCTGGGCCGCCACTACCGGGTGCCGGGCCGGGTGGTGGCGGGAGACCGCCGGGGCCGTGCGATCGGCGTGCCCACGGCCAATCTGGAGCCCATCCCGCCCCAGCGCCTGCTCCCCGGGGACGGGGTCTACGCCACCCGCACCTGGCTGGGCAAGCCCGAGGCGTCCCCTGTTTTCCCCAGCGTGACCAACATCGGCGTGCGCCCCACGGTGGACGGCCGGCGTCGTGTGGTGGAGACCCACCTGCTGGACTTCCCGCCGCCCGGGGAGTCGGGGGATCTCTACGGTCGAGTGGTCACGGTGGAGTTCCTGGCGCGCCTGCGGGGCGAGCAGCGCTTCCCGGATCTGGCGGCTCTGGTGGCCCAGATCCAGGAGGACATCCGCCAGGCCCGGTCGATCCTGGCCGCCCAGGCCGCCGGGACGCCAGAGGACTCGGCAGAGTAAAACGGCGACAGGGCGAGGGGCTGAAGGGATAACCGGGATGACCGGCTGACAGAACTTTTCCCCTGACCCAATCGCCACTTGCCCAATCTTCAATCTCCAATCCTGGATCTCCCCCGTCCCAATCACTGCCTTCAAAGGTCGCAGCATGACACAGCCCTCATCTTTTCGTGTTCGCCCCTTCCCCCTGGCCCTGTTCCTGTCCCTTTTCGTCGTCCTCTTCTCCGCCTGTGCCTCGACCAGCCCTTTTGTCGGCGTCGTGACCCCGGTGGCCGGTCCCACGCCCCCCAGCAGCGGACCGGACGTCCTGGGCGGCACCGGTGAGCCCGGCCCCGTGGACAACCTGGAGGAGGCCCTCCTCTGCCTGGCGGAGGGCCAGCCCGTCTACGGCGTGATGGCCAGCACCGCCAAGGTGCGCCAGGGCCCGGATCTGGAGGCCTGCCGCATCGGACGGGCCCCCGCCCGCAGCCCCGTGCGCATCCAGGCCATCTTCAGCCAGGATGGCCAGCTCCGGGTCACCGCCAACCCCCTGGACCAGGACCAGCTGCCCCCGCTGATAGGCTACCAGGAGGACATCCAGCCCATCTTCCAGTCCGCCTGCAACTCCTGTCACGGGGAGACGGTCCAGAACCTGGGGCTGAAGGTCACCGAGTACGAGGCCCTCATGGAGGGGAGCGAGAACGGCCCGGTGATCGTGCCGGGCGACCCGGAGAATTCCCTGCTCTGGCGGCAGATCCGGGACAACATCATGCCCCTGGTGGGGGAGTTGGATGCCGTGGAGAAGGAGAAGGTGCGGGCCTGGATCCAGGCTGGCGCGCCGGAATCCAGGCCCTCCCTGCCCCCGGCGGAGGAGCTCTGGTTCCAGCTCCATCCGGACACCTTCAACCTGGTGGAGAACCAGTGCCCGGCCCAGGAAGCGAGCCAGTCCTTCGTCAACGGGGAGCTGGTTCGTCTGGCCAGCTGTGGCTTGCCCCCCACGGAGGAGCAGATCGCCCAGCTCCTGCCGGCGCCCGAGTTCCAAGCCGCCGCGCCCTCGGGCGGGGAGGGGCAGGCCAGTGAAACGGGTGGCGGCCAGACAGGGAGCGCGGCCCTGGCGGCGGCGCCGGTTCGCCCGGCCATCAGCCCGGGCCGAGTGGGCATCCAGGTCGCGCCCTTGGGCCTGCCCGCCCCCTCGGACGCGGACCCCTGGCTGATCCCCCAGGGCGGCTTCTGCATCGAGCAGCGCCTCCAACGCCTGGAAGGGGATTTCGGCATCACCAGTATGGCCTTCGCCCCGGACGGCCGCCTCTTCCTGGGCCTGGACTCCCCCTCGGTGGGGGACATCGACCCCAACATCATGTTCGACGCCTTCCATCCCAGCCGGTCCATCGGCGTCTACCAGAGCGTCAGCGGCGACAGCTTCTACACCATCCTCCAGGAATCCAGCCGGGTGACTGGCCTGGACTACGCCAACGGCGCGCTCTACGTGAGCCGGGCCGGGGAGGTGGGCCGCATCGTGGACGGCGGGGGCTACGAGCGTCTGGCCGCGGGCTTCCCGGTGAACGGGCGGCTCTTCCACGCCAACAACGGCATCTCCGTGGTGGACGGCTGGGTCTACGTCTCCGTGGGTGGGGTGCGGGACGGCTACTCCGACGGCCTCATCAACCCAGGCACCACGGACCCGCCGGAGGAGACCCAGGCCGTCAACATGGCAGCCGGTGGCAATCCCTACGGCGCGCGCCTGGTCCGAGCCTCCTTGGACCGGCTGCTGAGCGAGCGGAACATCGGGGCCTTCCAGACCGCGGCCCGGGGCTTCCGCAACCCCTACGGCCTCACCAGCGATCCCTTCGGCCGCCTCTGGATCACGGACAACGGGGCCACCAACGTGCCCGGCGAGTACGGGGCCGGGGACGAGGTGGACCTCTTCGACCCCCGCACCCTCTCTCCCGCCGCCCGGGCCGGGGACGAGAACGCCACCCCCTTCTACGGCTTCCCTCTGGTGCTCAGTGGCGTGGTGAAGGAGTGGTACACGCCCCCTGTGCTGGAGCTGGTCAACACCGCGGCGCCCACGGGCATCACCTGGGCCTACGGCACGGTCTTCTTCGCCCAGTACGGCCGCAACCCGGGCCTCTACCGCATGGCCAACGCGGGCGGGCGGCTGGTGGCCGAGCGCATCCTCCTGGCCTGGCCCATCCAGGCGGTGACCACCGCGCCGGACGGGGCCATCTGGATCGGCACCGGCGACGGCGGCGTCTACCGCCTGGCTCCGGGCTGCAACTGAGTCTCTCGAATTTTTCCTGAGGTGCTACCCATGCGCGTGCTTTTCGTCTCGGCCCCCCTGCCCGGTCACCTGGACTGGGGCGGCTACGCGGCCACGGCAGCGGAGCTGCACCGCCGGGGCCATGACGTGCTCTGGGCCTCGGGCCAGGCCGTCCAGCCCATCCTGGAGCGGCTGGACGTCCCCTTCCATCCCCTGGAGGAGACGGGCTGGCGTTGGCCCCCACCTCCGCCCCTGCAGGTGGATCCCGGCGCGGACCAGGCCACCTTCCAGCGCCTGCGCATGGTCCGCTCCCTGGACCAGTGGCTGGGCGAGGATCGGGTGGAGCGGGCCACAGAGGCCCTGCTCCAGCTGGGGCGAGAGTTCCAGCCGGATCTGCTGGTGAGCGAGATGTTCATCGCCGCCGCGGGCCTGGCCGGCGAGCTTCTGGACGTGCCCCTGGTGGTGGCGGGCTGGCCAGCCCTGCCCACCCGGGTCTCCTCCAGCGCCCGCTACATCGTGCAGATGGCCCAGGACCGGCTGTCCCGCCTGCTGGAGCGCTTCGGCGCCCAGGGGGTCAACTGGATCACCGACGGCCCTCCGGCCCTCCTCTCCCCTCACCTCCACATCACCTACTGGAGCCCTCGCTGGTTCGCCGGCCTGGATCTTCTGCCCCAGAACCAGCACGTGGGCGGCCTGCCCGGCCCCGTGGCCCCGGAGCCCACCTGGCTGGCGGCCCTCCCTCCGGACCGGCCCAAGGTCTTCGTGACCCTGGGCACCACCTTCACGAACGACCCCAACTTCTTCATCGCCGCGGCCCATGCCGTGGTCCAGGCCGGGGGGGTGCCCATCCTGGCCCTGGGCACCGCGGACCTGGCCTTCCTGGAGCGGCTGCGCCCTCGGCTGCCTGGCCTGGCCCTGGTGCGGGAGTGGGTGGACTTCGCCCAGGTGTTGCCCCGAGTCCAGGCGGCGATCCACCACGGCGGCGCGGGGACGACCCACGCCCTGGTCACCTACGGCGTGCCGCAGATCGTGGTGCCCCACGCCGCAGACCAGGGCCGCCAGGCCGCGGGGGTGGTCCGCAGTGGGGTGGGCGCGCACGTGCCGCCCCGGCAGGTCACTGTCCAGGGGCTGGCCGAGCTGTTGATGGATTTTGTGGCTGAGGATTCGGAGGTGCGGCGCCGGGCCAGGGAGCTGCAGGAAGAATTTGCCCGGCTGGGGGGTGTGCCCAGGGCCGCGGATCTATTGGAAGGAGCGATCGGTGACTAGGGATTGGGCGATCGGGGAAACAGGTTTCTCGCCCCCAATCAACCAATCATTCGATTGCCTTCTCTACTCCACGATGCTTACCCCGTTGACCTTCTCCACCCGGATCAGATTGTCCGTGGCTTGCTCGAAGGTGTCGTCGTGGCTGATGACGAAGAGCTGCTGGAAGCCCTGGATGCTCAGGATCTGCTGGGCCAGGGCCTCCCGGCGGCTTTCGTCCAGGTTGGTGGTGGGCTCATCGAAGAAGGCCACGGAGACGGCGCTGATCTCCCGGAGCAGGGCCAGGCGCACGGCCAGGGCCGCGCTCATCTGCTCCCCGCCGGAGAGCTGGCTGAACTGCCGCTCCCGCCCCTCCACCTCCAGGACGATGCCGTAGTCCTTGTGCTGCCAGCGCAGGTGCCGGGTGTAGTCCATCATGATCTCGCTGAAGAGCTGGGCCGCGCTGTGGCTGATCTGCTGGACCAGGGCCCGGGTGACATCGGGCCCGGCGTTCTTGAGGATCTCCCGCAGCCCCTGGAAAAGTTTCATCTGCTCCTCCAGCTCCTGGCGCTGGGCCCGGATCGTCTCCAGCTCTGCCTGCCAGCCTTGGATGGTCTGGATCCGGGCCTGGACCTCCTGGGCCTCCAGCTGCTCTGCCTCCAATCGCCCCCGCAGACTGCCCTCCTGTCTCTGTTGCTCCTGAAGCTGGGCTCGACGTTCGGTCAGGGCCTGGGCATCGAACCGCTGGGTGAGCTCTGCCTTCGCCTGGGCCCGCTGGGCCAGCAGCTCCTGGGCCTGGGACAGCTCCTCCTGCAGGCGAGTCACCTCAGCCTGGCGTTCGTCCCGGGTCTCGGCCAGGCTCTGGTTGCGGATGAAGGCTTGGTAGGCCGCCTGGTGCTCGGCCAGGGCCGCCTCCACCTGGGCCAGCTCCTGGTCCAGGGCCGCGAAACGGGCCAGGGCCTCCTCCAGCAGAGCCAGGGCAGCCTGGTCCTCGCTCACCTGGGCCTGGGCCTCGCGTAGCGCTGCCTCCACCTGAGGGCGGCGCTGGGCCTGACGGGCGGCCAGCTCCTGCTGCTGACGGGGGTTGCCCAGCTCGGACAGGGCCTGCTCCAGCTCTGCCAGGCGGGCCGCCTCCTGGGCCAGGGCCTGGCGTTCCTCTTCCGCCTCCTTCCGCCGAGCCTGGATATGGGCCAGCTCCTGCTGGGCCTTGACTTTCTCCTCCGGCCGGGGCAGGCGCCGCAGCTGACGTTCCAGCTCCTGGATGCGCTCCTCGGCCTGGCGTCGCCCGGTGCGAGCGGCGGTCAGCTCCGCCTCCAGGGCCTGCCGCTCCTGGGCCAGCTGGGCCAGGCGATCTCGATTGCGGGCCAGGAGCTCGGCCCGGTGCTCCGGCGTCAGGGGCTGCTCGCAGACCGGGCAGACGGCCTGCTCCACCGCCTCCAGGGCCCGGTTCTGCTCCTCCAGGGCCTCGGCCTCCGCGGCCAACCGGGCCAGGCGATCTTGGATCCGGTCCAGGGCAGCCTGCTGGGCCACCGCCTCCTCCCGGGCCTGGGCCAACTGCCCCTCCAGCTCCTGGGCCTGGGCCAGGGCCTGCTCCAGTTCGGCCAGGCGAGCCTGCCAGCGGGCCTCCTCTGCCTGGAGCTGGGCCACGCGCTGTTCCACCGACTCCAGGCGCACGGCCTGCTGCCGCACCTGGGCCAGCTGCTCCTCCAGCTCCTGTTGACGGGCCACCAGGGGGGCCAGCCGCTCCTGCTCCTCTTCCGCTTGTTGGATGGCCGCCAGCTCCTCCTCCAGGCCCTGGATCTTGGCCTGGACCAGGCTGAGCTCCTTGTCCAGCTGGGCCCGGCGTTCCCGCAGCTCCTGCCGCTCCCGCAGCTGGGCATCCAGGGCCTGCTTCCGGGCCTGGGCCTCCTGGTAGGCCTGGTAGCCGGCCCGGTGCTGCTCCAGGAGCCCCTGGGCTTCCTCGGCCTCGGCCAGGCGTCTGCGGGCCTGCTCCAGTTGGGTCTCCAGGGAAGCGGCCTGGCTCTGGGCCTGCTCCCAGGCCCGCTCCGCCTCCCGCAGCTGCCGCTCCAGGGCTTCCAGGGCCTGGACCTCCTCCTGGAGCCGGATGCGCCCCTCGGTCACCTGGGCCAGCTGCTCCTGGCCCTGCTCGATGCTGGCCTGCAGCCGTTCCAGCCGCTCCTCCAGCTCCGGCAGGGGCTCCACTCGTCCCTCCAGCCGACTGATGGCCACGGCCAGTTCCTGGGCCTGCTCGCGCATCAGCCGCAGGGAATCGTTCAATCGATCGAAGGCCTTCTTGTACTCCTCCACCCGCAGCAGGGGATCAAAGATCGGCTTGCGTTTGTTCGGCGTCTCGAGGAAGGCGGCGGTGAGGGTCCCCTGGGGCACGCCCACCGCGTCGGCGAAGAGATTGCTCAGGTCCGTGTTGGGGTCCACGCCCATGTGCTCCCGGAGGAAGGCCAGCACGTCGGCCTTGCCCTGGCAGAGCTTGGCGTCCAGGGCCGGGTCGAAGGCGTAGTACTGGTTGCTGCTGCCCCAGCGGCGCACCACCTGGTAGGGGCGCTCGTCCACGCTGCTGACGAAGGTCACTGTGACCGTGGCGCTCTTGGCCCCTTCCCGCTTGAACTCGCTCTGGTTGTAGGGCAGGTGATCGAAGAGGGCGAAGCCGATGGCCTCCAGGATGGTGCTCTTGCCAGCGCCGTTCTGGCCGACAATGGCGTTGGTCCCAGGGGTGAAGTCGATCTGGGCGGCGGTGTAGCTCTTGACGTTTTCCAGGGCCAGGGAGAGGATCAACATGGTCGGGCGTTGGGGTGGGTGAGGGTCGGGCGGATGGTCACGAGGATGTCTCTTCCTGCTGAGCCGTGCGCTCCCGATGTTGGGCCAGCCAGGCCTGGAACTCGTCCAGGATGGCCTCCGGGCTGACGCCGGTGATGGCCAGTTGCTTCAGATGGATGGCCAGCTCGGCCCAGGCCGGGCCCTGCCCCTGGAAGAGGGGGTGCTGTTCGGCCTTGTCGGTCAAGACCTTGCGCTCCAGATCCCGGCGGTTCAGCCGGTCACCCGGATCCACGTGGACGTCCCGGGAGACGGTGCTGTTTTTCATCAGGACCAGCAGGGGCGAAAAGTGCTCCTCCACCAGCTCCTGCAGCCGAGCCGTGTCCAGATGGCTGCGCTCGAAGGCCAGGGTCCCGGTGAGGGTGAGGGAGACGACCGGCTGCTTGGGGATGATGGAGGCGTGGTCCCGAGCTTTGCGGGCGATGACCTCCTGGCAGTGGGCGTAGAGGGCCTGGGGCGTGTCGGCCAGGTCCACCTTCACGTGCAGGCGCAGGAAGGGGCGGCGCCGGTTGGCATGGAGGGTGGCCTGGTGCCGGGGCTCCTCTGGCTCTCGGGGTTTCTCCGTGTCCACCTGGACCAGGTAGTATCCTCGTTCCGGCCAGTTCACCTCGTCCAGGGAGCAGGTCTCCGGGCTGCCCGGGTTGTAGATCCAGCCATCGAACTCGTAGGGCTTGTGGATGTGGCCCAGGGCCAGGTAGTCCACGAAGGGGCGCAGGGGAGCGAGCTGGCTGTGGCTGAGCCCGCCCATGTGGCCTGGGAGCACCCCCTCCATGCCGGCATGGGCCACGAAGATGGTGTACTCGATGCCCTGCTCCTGGGGTGGATCCGCGGCCAGCCTTTCCACGTAGAGCTCTAGGGCCTTGGCGGTGCTGGCCCCCATGTAGCGCAGGCCGTAGACCCGCACGCCGGGCAGGGGATCGAAGTAGGCGCCCTGTTTGTTGGTGTAGGGGGTCAGCCGGTCCTCCCCGTCCTGCCGCAGGTCCGCGTGGAGGAGGATGAGCAGATCCTGCTGGGCCAGGAACTCCATCCAGCCGATGGTGTCGTGGTAGTAGGCCAGCTCGTGGTTGCCCTCCACCGCCAGGCAGGGGATGCCCGCCTCCCGGAGGAGGCGCAGGCCGTGGACCGCCTGGTTCAGGGTCAGGGCGTCGATGGCCCGTTTCTGGAAGAGGTCCCCGGCCAGGACGACGAAGTCCACCTGGGCCTCTATGGCCCGCTGGATCACGTCCAGGAAGGCCCGGGCGAAGTCGTTGAAGCGTTCCTTGTGGCCGTACTGGCGATAGCCCAGGTGGCAGTCCGCGAAGTGGAGGAATGAGAAGCGCACGGTGGGTCCTCGGAATAGGCTTGAAAGGGATGGTTTGAGGCAGATGGGCTAGCGATTGGAGAGCCAGAGATTGGTGATTGGGGGCATGGTGGCCTGTACTGAATCCACCGATCCACCAATTCACCACTTCAACCAGTTGTTCAATCGTCGTTGTCCGAAACGAAGATGCTGAGCAGGGTGCTGACGATGCTGATGATGATCCCGCCCAGGACGGCGGCCATGAACCCGTCCACCTCGAAATCCTTCCCGGCCAGCCAGTCGGTGATCTCCAACATCAGGCCGTTGACCACGAAGGTGAAGAGGCCCAGGGTGAGGATGTAGGCTGGGCAGGTGGCCAGCTTGACGATGGGCTTGATCACCGCGTTCACCAGGCCGAAGATGAGGGCGATGATGAGCAGCGTCCCCAGGTTGACGCCGCCTCCCTCGCCGAAGCGGACGCCGGGCACGATGTTGGCGGTCACATAGAGGGCTACGGCGTTGATGAGCAGGCGGACGACAAGTTTGGACACGGAGAGACCTCCCAAGGCGTGGAATGGACGGGGGATGGGGAAGGAACAACCGGTTGGATGTCAGATGTCGGTGGCCAGCTTCACCGAGCGGCGCATGGTGAGCAGGGTGTACTCCTCCTGGAAGCCGTACTCCTCCAGGACCTGGCGCGCGGCCTGGTCCACGGTGCTGAGGACGATCTGCACGGGCCAGCGCGGGTACTCCTGGAGGGTGGCCAGGGCCCACTGGATGAGGGGCCGCTCCAGCTTCCCTTGCTGCTCCGGCCGCACCCAGAGCTTCAGTTCGTGGGGAGGCTGCCAGCGCCGGGCGGTCAACACCAGCGCGGCCTCGTACCGGTCCGGGAAGTGCTGGATGGCCCGGCGCAGGACGGCCTGCCTGCCCACCAGCCGGCTGAGCCACTCCCCCAGCTGCTGCTCCAGAGTCACCTGGAACTGGCTGCGTCGAGGCGCTCGCCACCAGTGGATCTCCGGGTGGGGCTGGCTGGTGGCCAGGTCGTAGAGGAGGCGCCCCTGGGAGGCCGGCACCGGGATCATCCCCTTCACTCGGGGGAAGGGAACCCCTTGGGGCGGCCGGGAGGCCACCAGTTTGGTGTGGCCGCCCAGGTTCTCGAAACCCAGCCGTTCGTAGAGCCCCCGGGCCACCACGTTGTTCGCCCGCACCTGGAGCACGGCCCAGGCCCCGCCCATCTCCTGGATATGGCGCAGGGCCCGCTCCATGAGGGCTCGGCTGATGCCCCGGCCCCGGTAGGCCGGCGCCACGGCCACGTTGGCGATCTGCCAGCGATAGCCCCGGCTGTCCGCTTTCTGGATGGTGACGTTGCCCACCAGCTGGCCGTCCTCGATCCAGACGAAGCCGTTGAAGATGTCCCGGAACTCGCTGGTGCTGCGGCTGAGCAGGCGGATGAAGCCGCCCATGTAGCTCATGAGCCGCAGCTCCCGCAGGGCGGCCCGCCCCTTCTCGTCCAGCTCATCGGCGAAGGCCTGGGCGATCAGCCGGGCCACTGGACGCAGATCCCGTCCAATGTCAAAGGGGCGAATGCCGGACTCGCCCCGTTCTGCTGCCTGGCCTGCCCTGCCGTGGATGGCCACCATGCCGGATCACCTGCCCGGGAAACGTCCCCGCCGCCATGACCGGGACGGACCGAACGGACCGGGCTGTTCGGTCTGCTTCGAGGAGTTGCTGGTGGGCGATGCAAGAATCGGTTACTGGGCCACCCGCACCAGAGCCGGCCGCAGGACCCGCTCCTTGTGCTCGTAGCCGGTGCGCACCGTCTCGATGATGTGGCCGCTCTCCACCTCTTCGCTGGGCTCGTGGGAGATGGCCTGGTGCAGCTCGGGGTTGAACTCCCCTTCCCGCTCGATGGCCCGCAGCCCCTCCTCCTCCAGGATGGCCACCAGCTTGCGGTAGATCTGGCGAAAACCAGCCAGCCAGGCCTCGGCCTCCGCCTGCTGCTCCTCGGGGATGTTCTGGAAAGCCATCTCGAAATCGTCCAGCACGGGCAGCAGCTTCAGGATCAGGGCCTCGGTGGCCCGCTCGATGTTGGCCTGGAGCAGCTGTTCCTGGCGCTTGCGGGTGTTCTGGAACTCCGCAGCCATGCGCTGCATCTGGTCCCAGAGCTGCTGGTACTTGGCCCGCTCCTCGGTCAGCTCCGCCTCCAGCTGGGCCAGGCGTTCCTTCAGCTGCTCCACGGATTCCTCTTCGGCCTGCCCTTCAACTTCCCCTTCGGATTCGGCTGTGGGCTCTCCCTCGGCCTGGGCCGAGGCGGCGGCTTCGTTCACACTGTTGTTCACACTGTCGTTGTTGGCGTCGTTGCTGGCCTCGCCATTGTTCATCCCAGTGGCCATGGTCTGCTCATTGTCCTTGTTCTGTTCTGGCATTTCTGTGGTCTTGGTTTCGCTTTCTCTGCGCTCGGTCATGGTTCACCTCCAGCTCCACGGGTCCAGCCCCAGCGCCTCCTGGGCGGAGGGCTTGCCGGGCTCAGAGCCCGTAGATCTGCTGCATGAAGTCGCTCATCAGGCCGGACACGTAGCGGACCGCGCCGATGGTGCGGCCGTAGGGCATGCGCATGGGACCAATGACGCCCAGGATGCCAGTGGTCTGGTCCTCCACCCCGTAGCAGCCCAGCACCAGGCTGATGTCCTCCAGCTCCGCAAAGCGCCCTTCCCCGGCGATGATCACCTGGACGTCCCCCAGGCTGGTCATCTCGCTCAGGATCTGCTCCAGGAGGGAGCGCTGCTCCAGGACCTGGACGATCTTGCGCACGTTCTCCCCCTCCGCGAACTCCGGGGCCTCCAGCACCTGGGCCAGGCCGTCCCGGTAGATCCGCTCGCCCAGCTTGCCGTCCAGCCGGTCCATCATGTCCTGGACCAGGAGGGCCACCTGCTGGGCCAGGGGGGAGAGGGTGGGCTGCTTGCTCTCGATCTCCCGCTGGTCCGCGCCGGCCAGGAGCTCGTTCAACTCGTTGCTCACCTTGCTGAGCTCGCCCTGGCTCACGGGCCCGTCCAGGGTGAGGATCTGCTGGCGCACGGTCCCTTCCTGCAGGACCAGCACCAGGAGCACCACCGTGTCCCGGATGCCCACCAGCTCCAGGTGTTTGAAGCGGCTCTGCCGGGCCCGGGGCAGGGTGGCCAGGGCCGCGCTCTGGGAGATCCGGGAGAGCACCGCGGTGCTCAGGCGCAGCCACTGGTCCAGCTCCTGCCGAGCCTGGTGGAACTGGTGGCGGATCATGCGCTGCTCGCTGTCCGGCAGCTCGGAATCGGTGAGGAGGTGGCGCACGAAATAGCGGTAGCCCGCGTCCGTGGGCACCCGCCCCGCGCTGGTGTGGGGGTGGGTGAGCAGCCCCACCTGCTCCAGGTAGGCCAGCTCTTTGCGCACCGTGGCCGGGCTCACGCCCAGCCGATAGTGCTCGGTGATGCTCTTGCTGCCGATGGGCTGGGCCGTGTCCACGTATTCCTGGACCACGATGCGCAGGATCTGTTTCTGGCGATCCGTGAGCACTTGCTCGGGCATGTGTTTCCCTCCTCAAGGCCGTTCCGGGGGTATTTTACCACCATTGGGCCCTTCGCGTCATTTTGTGCAAAGGCTTTGGGCGCCCCTGGAACGGCACAAAAAACTAGCACTCGGGCACTAGGAGTGCTAGTTTTGCTTCTATGATAGCACCCCGGTAAGGCGCGTGTCAAGGGACCGGGGCCAAATTTTCAGGGGGGTGGGG
>WGCB01000427.1 GCA_015494005.1 Caldilineaceae bacterium | reverse complement strand
TCACCTGGCAGCCGGCCAGGACGAGCAGCGCTACCAGGGCGGACAGCAGCAGGACGAGTTTTCGCATGGCAAAGTCTCCTTCCGGTGGACGAGAAAGGGTTGGAACACATCGGGCACAGAGTGCTAGGAGCGGCGGAGAACGGTGCGGTGAGGAGCGGCCCCGGAGCAGCAACCCGAGCAGGGCCGCTTTTCAGGCTTCGGTGGCGGACGCCAGGGGACCCATGGCCCCCACCAGGAAGAAGGGCGCCCAGAAATAGGGATGGGCCAGGTGTGCGTCCCGGCCGGTGGCGTGGATGAAGGCCCGCTGGGCTTCCTGGAGGGCCGCCCCCTTGGACGCACCCTGGACCAGGCGGCCGTAGAAGCGGTCCATGAACTGGGCCGTGGAGCGGTCCGTCACCGCCCACAGGCTCAGCAGCAGGGAGGAGGCCCCGGCGTAGAGAAAGGCCCGCATGAAGCCGGTCAGCTCATCCCCGCCGGCCACCACGCTGCGCCCGGTCTCGCAGGCGCTCAGGGTGACCAGAGAGGCATCCAGGCGCAGGCCGAAGATGTCCAGAGTGGTCAGCTGGCCGTCCGCCAGGGTCAAGCCGGAGAAGACCGGGTTGTCCGGCCGGAAGACGCCGTGGGTGGAAAGGTGGATCACCTGGCAGCCCTGGGCCTGCTCCTGGAAGCGGGCCAGGGAGGCGGCCTCCTCCAGCAGGGGCTCCTGGCCGAAGAGGCGCGCCACGCTCCGGGCCTCCTCCAAGGCGTGGGGCAGCGCCCCCTCCCGGGAGTAGCCCACCACCAGGGCGCTCCGCTCCGGGATTCCCTCCTCCTGGCAGTAGCGCAGCAGGCTGGCCCCGGGCAGGTAGCCGATCTGGAACTTCTCGGCCAGGTAGCTTTCTCCGTCGTGCAGGGCCTGGAGGGGCAGGTAGTGCAGGGGCCCGTGGGGCACCAGGATCAGCTTGCGGTAGCCGGCCAGTTCATCCTGGAAGGGCTCCACCAGCAGCCGGTAGAGCCGCCTCAGGACGCCCTCTGCGTTGCGGCGCAGGGAGGGGATGAGCGCAGGGCGGCTGCGGGGGACCGTGCGCAGATTCACACCCAGCAGCTGGCTCAGGCGCTGGATCTGAGGGAGTTGGCGCCCCAGCCGCCACACCTGGGCCCCGTCCCGGCTGACCAGGAAGGCCATCAGCTCGCCCTGGGCGATGAAGTATTCCACCAGCAGAGTGTCCGGCTCCAGGTAGGGCTGGGGGGGCTCCGTGCGCACCTGCCAGAGGGTCGCCTCCCGGGCATAGTCCGCGTTGCGGATGAGCAGCTGATGCCACAGCTCCGTGATGCGCCGCTCCCGGTCCGAGATGTCCTGCTGGATCGCCTGGCGCACCTGGGCGGGCTGGGCCGCGTCCTGGATGGCCTCCCGGCTTTCCCATCGCCGGTAGAGCCGGTCCCGCTCCTCCCGCAGGGCCAGCAGTTCGGCCACCAGGGGGACGTCCTCCTGTGAGCGGGCCTGGATGCCCAGCTCCATGCGGAAGGCCACCATCTCCAACAGGGCCCGGGATTTGGCCCGCTCCGCGTACTCCATCCCCTGGAGGACCTGGCCCATGTCCAGGGAAACCCGGACCGCATCCTCGTAGACGGCCTGTTTGTCCTCCAGGAAGTCGGCCCGATATTCCATCATCAAGGAGCCCCGGAGCAGCTCCAGCTCCTGGATGGCCTGCCGGTAGAGGGCCAGGGCCTGCTGGGGGCGATCTCGCTGGGCCTCCACCCGGCCCAGGAGGTGGTGGCACTGGAAGCTCAGGCTGGGCAGATCTCGTTGCTGGGCCAGCTGCAGGGCGAGCTCAGCCAGACGCTGGGCCTGGCCCAACTGGCCCTTGCCGAAGGCCGCTCGGGCGGCCACCAGATGGGCCTGGGCCTCCCCCACGGGAAGCTGGTTTTCCTGGAAGAGCCGGGCGCAACCCTGGGCCGTGGCCAGGCACTCCTGGAACTCCCCCTGGAGCAGCTGCACCGTGGCCATCTCCAGCTCCGCGCCGGCGGCCAACACCGGGTTCCCCTCCTCCAGGAAGAGCTGCCGGGCCTCGGCCAGGGAGCGGAGAGCCTCGTCGAAGCGGCGCAGGCCGGCGAAGGCCACCCCCTCGTCCACGATGGCCTGGCCTACCTCCAACCGGGCGCCCAAAGAGGCGAAGAGCTCCCGGATCTGGCGGCACTTCTCCAGGACCTGGCTGTAGCGGCGCAGCTGGATCAGGCAGTCGCAGATGAAGAGATCGACCCGGGCCAGGTCCCGGCTCCGCTTGTCTTCCTGGAAGACTTTCCGGGCTCGGGAGAGGAGGTCCAGGGCCTCGTTATAGCGCCCCAGGACGAAGTAAGTGATGGCCAAGTTCTGCTGCGCCCGAGCCGACTCTGTCTTTTGCCCCAGCTCGGCCAGCAGGGTCATGGCTGTCTGGCTGGCCTGGATGGACTCCTGGAAGCGGCCCAGGCTGCGCAGCAACACGGCCCGGTTTTGCTCGGCCATGAGCCAGCCGGCCTTCCCCTCCTCGCCCAGGCGTTCGTAGAAGGCTTGAGCCCGGTGGCAGAGGGCCAGGGACTGGCGGTCGTTGCCCTGCCGAGCGTAGACCGCGGCCAAGTTCATGGTCAATTTGGCGAGAGGCAGCCACTCCTCCGCCGCCTCCAGGACCTGGGCCGCCTGCTCGCCCTCCTGGATAGCCTGGTCGATCTGCCCCAGGCAGGCCAGGGACCAGACTTTGCCCACCTTGCAGCGGGCCACATCCGCTTCCTGGCCGTGCTCCCGGTAGAGCTCAGCAGCCTGGTCGTAGAGGGCCAGGGAGCGCTGGTACTCCCCCAGGCCGATGGAGCGAGCGTTGGCTTCGGCCAGCAGGCCCAGGGCTCCGTGCAGGGGATCCCTGGTGATCTCGGGCAGCTCGGTCAGCAGCCGGGCCACCCGCAAGGATCGCTGGAGATCCGTGCGCAGGCTGTCGTCCGCGTACTCCTTGAGGGTCGCGGCCAGTCGCTCGGGCAGGCGGTCGATGTGCTGTTCCAGGAACTGCTTCTGGGCTGCGAGGTCGGGGAAGTCCAGCAGTTCGTCGATGATGCTCATGAGGGCTGGGTTCGCTCCGCTCTCCTTGTCTGCACGAAGGTCTGCATCAGGAAAATGGTCAGTCGATGAAAAACAGGTAGGATGATAGCGGATGGCGGCCCTGGATGGGCAGGAACTCGCCGGGGAAGGGGCCGAAGCTCAGGGAGACCGGGCGGGGCAGGGAGATGCCTGGGTCAGGAGGGACTGGAGGCGCCGTTGATCCGCAGCTGTGGGATGTGGATCTCCATGCCTTCGCCAGCAATCACAAGTTTGTAGGCGCCTGGATGCAGTTGGGAGAAGGCGAAGTTGCCGATCTCGTCCACATGGGCTGTGGCCGGGGAGTGCTCTCGATCCTGAAGGCGGACGATGAACATGGGTTGCTCGCTGCCGGTGATCAGCCCCAGGAGGATCTTCTTGCCGGGATGATCCGGGTCGTCCTGGATCTCCAGCACGATCTGGGTGTCGTTCACCTGGTAGATGAGGGGCTCTTCCTCGTCCCCTCGCAGGCCACCGAAAGCCAGAGCGGCCTCCTGGGGGCCGCCGGCCTGGGAGAAACCGCTCACCAGCCGGGCGACGAGGACCCTGACCTTTTCCACACCCTCCCGGAGCCGATCCCGGAACAGCGGCACAGCCAGGAAGCTCTCCATCTGGGCCAGCTCCTGGGCGCAGTGGGGGCACTGATCCACGTGGGCCCGCACTCGACTCGCCTGGGAAGGGGGCAGCATCTCCAACGCGTACTCCCCCAATGCCAGGGAGGAAGGGCACTCCATCCGGTAGAGCAAGGCCTTCAATCGGGACTGGAAACGGGCCAGCTCCGCGGCTCGGTCCGCGCAGAAAGGGCACTGGGCCACGTGCTCAACCACTTCCGGAGGGGCCTGGCCGTCCAGGTACTCCAGCAAACTCTGCTCGGTCAGTGGAGAGGAAAAGGTGCAAGTCATTTAGGAACCTCGTTTTCTAGGATTTACCTTATAAACGGCTTCCGATTCTCTTTTCAAGCATCTTTTCCCAAACAATTTCGCAACCCTTTGTCCCGCTGCAGCCGGGCAATCATGTTCTGCCTCACCCGGTACACGTCATCGATCTTTGGGAAGAGCTCCGGATGCTGCTTCTGGACCTCCCGAGGCTTCATGCCCAGGATGTACATGGCGTAGAACACCGTCTGCTCGGCCTGGCCATGCAGGCGCTCTTCCACACAACGCCGCAGCAGCTCTCTATCGACCCGATCCAGGACCGAGCGCTCGGTGTCGGATGTGCGGGCCTGGTCCAGGATGTCGATGTCCTGGGAGTCCTGGGCCTGGTGGTAGCGTTCCTCCCAGCGCAGGTGATCGATGATGCTGCTGCCGGTGCACATCTTCAGGTACCGGAGGATCGCCTTCAGCTCGCCAAATTCCTGGAACCGCTCCGGTGTGATGGCGGACCACATTTTGGCGAAGGCCCGGTTGACGAAGTACTCGGGCTCCTCGCTCAGGGAGGGGAAAGACGGGTGCTGCTCCACCCAGTTCAGGATCAAGGGCGAATACTGGACGTAGATGGCATCCCAGGCGCCCTGGTCCTGGAGCACCAGGGCCCGGCGGAAAAGCTCAAAACAGTAACGGGGATCCACGCGCTCTCGGCGGAAGAAGCGATCTGTCTCTTGGGCGCAGCGTCGGATCACTTCTCCCAGATCCAGGTCGTGAGGAGAGCGGGGTTCGGCCATGTGTAGCGTCCACGGGGCGTGAAGGGTGGTGGATCGGACAGCGGGCAAGCGCCCGCAGCCAAAACGATTGGTCTGCTGGCGGGGGAGGACCGTCTGTCAACGCGGGGAGAGTAAGGGGTAGTATAGCGGATCCTGGATCGCCCGTCAATTTGGCCAAGAATTTTGCGCCCCACAAACTTCCGCAAGCCAAGGGGAGGAAAAAGTGGCCCCGAGGGACGCCGGCCCCCACCCAAGTGAACTCAGGCGGCCCGCTCGACCTCCAACACCCGGCCCAACAGGGTGTCTCCGTGGAGCTCGTCCAGCTGGGTGAGGGTGATGCGGTTGTGCAGCTCCACGCCCTCCGGGACCACGGCCATCACCCGCAGGTAGTTGTCCGTGAAGCCGCTCCAGAGCCGCCCCGGCCCATCGGTGATCGGCTGGCCTTCCCCCTCCCACAGGACCGGCCGCGCCGTGCCCAGGAAGCGAGTCCGCTCCTGGCGGCCCGTCCGCTCCACCACTTCGTGCAGACGCCGGGAGCGTTCCTTCTTCACCGACTTGGGCACCTGGTCGGGGAAGCGGGCCGCAGCCGTGCCCGCCCGGGGGCTGAAGGGGAAGATGTGGGCGTGGGCGAAGCGCATCTCCTCCACGAAGGCCAGCCCCTCCTGGAAGTCTGCCTCCGTCTCCCCGGGGAAGCCCACGATGAGGTCCGTGGTCAGGATCAGGTCCGGGATGGCGGCCCGGGCCTCGGCCACCAGCTGGCGGTAGCTGGCCACGGTACAGCGCCGAGCCATGGCCCGCAGCTGCCGGTCCGTGCCGGCCTGCAGGGGCAGGTGCAGGTGAGGGCAGAGGCGCTGGGGCCACTCCTGCCACAGGTCAAAGAAGCCTTCGGCCAGCTCCCAGGGCTCCAGGCTGCTCAGGCGCAGGCGGGGCACGTCCGTCTCTTGGAGGATGGCCTGGGTCAGGGTCTTCAGGTCCGTGCGGGCCTCGCCCTCCAGGTCCCGGCCGTAGCTGCCCAGGTGCACGCCGGTGAGCACCACCTCCCGGTGGCCCATCGCCACCAGGCCCTGCACCTCCGCCACCACCTCCTGGACGGAGCGACTGCGGCTGGCGCCCCGAGCCACGGTCACGATGCAGAAGGTGCAGCGGTTGTTGCAGCCGTCCTGGACCTTGACGAAGGCCCGGGTGCGGCCCCACCCTTCCAGCACAGGGGCCTGGGGGAAGGGCACGCCGTCGGGCTGGAGGCGGGCCAGCTGCTCCGGGTCGTCCAGCTCCGCGCTCCAGGGCTCCAGCAAGGTGTGGAGCAGCTCCTTCTCCTGGTTGCTGGCCACCAGGGCCACGCCGGGCAGCGTCCCGGCCTCCTCCGGCTGGAGGGTGGCGTAGCAGCCGGTGACCGCGATGCGGGCCTGGGGGTTGCGCTTGTGCAGGTGACGCACGCTCTGGCGGCTCTTGCGCGCGGCCTCGCTGGTCACCGCGCAGGTGTTCAGCACAATGACCTGGGCCGCTTCCGGGCGGTCCACCACGGTGTGGCCGGCCGCCTGGAGCCGTTGGGCCAGGGTGTAGTTTTCGCTGAAGTTGAGCCGGCAGCCCAGCTGATCCAGATAGACGCGCATGGTCGAAAAGTTGAGTCAAGTTGAGTCAAAAACAGTGCTTGCATCCGGTTTCTTCTCGAAGGCAGTATACCACAAACCCGGGCGGGCTCGGGGCTTTTTCCAGGCTGTCCGGTCACTTCACCTGGCGGACCCGCAGGGAGCGCAGGCGGTTCAGGGCCGCGGCCAGCTCGAAGCGGCGGAAACCGGCCAGATCCCCCACCTTGCGCCGGTCCAGGACGTCCAGCCCCTCCGCCTCCACGTCCGCCAGCACCCGGTCCAGGATCTGGGCCAGGGTGCGCCGGCCGTCCATGTAGCGCTCCCGGGCGTACCAGAGGGCGTCGCCGATGGCCCGGGTCTGGCCCCAGGCCACCAGCTGCTCCACCGCGGACAGGTCGATGTGCTCCCGGCCGAACTGGATGGCGTGCAGCCCGCGCACCTTGATGCTCACCTCCCGGCGGCCCTTGCGGGGGTCCAAGGACTGGGGCAAGGGGATGCGGGTCGGCCGAGGACCGAAGGGGCCCGCGGCCTCGTTGACTCGCCCGGTGGGCTGGGCTTGGGCCACCTCCCGGGCCCGCTCCGTCACGTCCACCGGCCGGTACTCGTGCATGGCGATGACCGTGTCGGCTACGTCCAGGTAGTCCCCGCTGCCGCCGATGACCAGGATGGAGCTCACCCCCAGCTCCTGGTGCAGCTGGCGCACCCGGTCGATGTAGGGGGTGATGGGCTCCTGGGCCTTGGGCACCAAGGCCTGCATGCGCCGGTCCCGGATCATGAAGTTGGTGGCCGCGGTGTCCTCGTCCACGAGCAGCAGATGGGCCCCGGCCTCCAGGGCCTCCATGATGTTGGCCGCCTGGCTGGTGGAGCCGCTGGCGTTGGGGGTGCTGAAATCGTCCGTGGGCAGGCCGTAGGGCAGGTTGTTGATGAAGGGGGAGATGTCCACCCCGCTCACCGAGCGGCCGTCCTCCGCCCGGATCTTCACCCCGTCCGCCCGGCTAACCACCCGCTCCCGGCCGTCCCCGGGCCGGTGGTTGTAGACCCCCCGCTCCAGGGCCCGGAGCAGGGTGCTCTTGCCGTGGAAGCCGCCACCCACGATCAGGGTCACCCCCTCCGGGATGCCCATGCCCGCCACTGGCCCCGCGTGGGGCAGCTCGATGGTCACCTCCAGGGAGGGGGGTGACTGGAAGGGGATGACGATGCCCTCCTGGAGGGGGCGGTCGTCCACGCCGGAGCGCCGGGGCAGGATCTGTCTCTTATACACATCT
>WGCB01000426.1 GCA_015494005.1 Caldilineaceae bacterium | reverse complement strand
GTCGAGGAGTGTCGTTCTGCAAGTGAGATCGTTTTGGACACGTTTCGATTGATACAGGAACAATGACCGACGACAGAGGCAAAGGGCGACGCTGCGCCTAACCATTCGCTCCCTTCACCCTTTCACCCCCTCACCCGTTCACCTTCACCCCTGCCCCGACAACAGCACGTGCGCGATGCCCATGCGTTGGATCTCCACGGTGCCGCCGCCCAGGGTGAACATGCGAGCATCCCGCAGGAGGCGCTCGATGGGGTAGTTGCGGCTGTAGCCGTTGCCGCCGAAGACCTGGAGCGCGCTGTTGGTGATGGCGATGGCCGCCTCCGCCGCGAAGGTCTTACAGACGCTGGCCGGGTAGCGCTCCGGTGGATCCCCGCTCTGGATGGCCCGGTAGCAGAGGAGCCGGGCCGCGTCCCGCAGGATGGCCATGTCGGCCAGGCGAAACTGGATGGCCTGGAAGTCGGCGATGGGCCGGTCGAACTGGTGGCGCTCCTGGGCGTAGGCCAGCGCGGCCTGGAGCGCGGCACTGGCGATGCCCGTGGCCACCATGGCCGCGCCCACCCGCTGGCCGTTGTAGGCCCGCATGAGCTTGCCGAAGCTCCCGGGCCCGGCCGGCAACAGCACCTGGTCCGGGGCGATGGGCACATCGTGGAAGAGAAGCTCCGCCTCCCGGATGCCCCGCAGGCCCAGGGTGGGCTCCCGGGGGCCGTTCTCCACGCCCGGGCTGTCCGCGGGGACCAGGACACAGCCGATGCCGTTGGCCCCGGGCGTCTGGCCGAAGCGGGTGAAGACCACATAGAGCTCCCGCTCCCCCGCGCCGGTGATCCAGCGCTTGTGGCCGTTCAGCCGGTAGCCACCGCCCCGGTCCGGCGTCAGGGTGGTCTCCATGAGGTTGGCGTCGCTGCCGTGCTCCGGCTCGGTGATGCAGATGCTGGTGAGCACCTCGCCCCGGGCGATGGCCGGCAGCCAGCGGGCCTTCTGCTCCGGGCTGCCGTAGTGGAGGAGCAGGCCCGTGGGGCCGAAGTTGTGGTCCACCACCAGCCGACCGCTGATGCCGCAGCTCTCGGCCACGGCCTCCACGGCCAACAGGGCATCCAGGGGCGTGCGGCCGTGCCCGCCGTACTCCTCGGGGATGACCAGGCCGAAGAGGCCGAAGTCCGCCAGCTTCTGGATGTGCTCCCGGCTCACCTGCTCCGTCTCGTCCCACTGGCGGGCGAAGGGGGCCACCTCGGCCCGGGCGAAGGCCCGCACCTCCTCCTGCCAGCGCCGCTCCTCTGGGGTGAAGTTCAGGTCCATGGGATCCTCCGGATGGTGTTTGGGAAGGGAAACGGAAGGGGAAATCAGGGGCGCCACTGGGGGTGGATGTCGTCCCCGGGGTTGTTCGTGAGGCGACGCACGTTGCTGCCGTCCGCGTCCATGACGTAGATCTCCTTGTTGCCGTCCCGGTCCGAGATGAAGGCCAGCTGGCTGCCGTCCGGCGACCAGTCTGGGTCCCCGTCCTCCGCCGGGTGCTGGGAGACGTTGGTCAGGCTGTTGTCCCGCAGGTCCAGGATGTAGATCTCCATATTGCCTGTCCGGTCGCTCATGAAGGCGATGCGGTTGCCGTCCGGCGACCAGTCCGGGTTCATGTCCCGGGCAGGATGGTTGGTCAGGTTCACCGGCCCCTGCTCTGGATCCCAGAGATAGATCTCCAGGTTCCCGTCCCGCTTGCTCATGAAGACCATGCGCTGGCTGTCCGGCGCCCAGCTGGCGAAGAGATCCAGCCCCAGCTGCTCGGTCAGGCGCTTGGGGGGCAGCACGCCCAGGACGTCCACCATCCAGATCTTGGTGTTGCCCGGCACCTCCAGCTGGCCGCCCTCCCCAGGGACCACGTAGGTGCGGTTGGAGGAGAAGAGGATGAGGGAGCCGTCCGGGGACCAGGCTGGGACCACGCTGTAGTCCTCCACGGATTTGGTGAGCTGAGTCACCTGGCCGTCCTCCAGGTCCAGGATGAAGACGTTGGGCGCGCCGCTGCGCTCGGAGGTGAAGGCCAGGCGCAGGCCGTCCGGGGACCAGCTGGGGGTGCCGTCGTAGGCGGGATGGTTGGTCAGGTTCACCAGGTTGCCCCCGTCCGCGTCCATGAGATAGACCTCCCCGTTGCCATCCCGGTCCGTCTCGAAGGCGATCTGGGGCGGATGGGGCGGCCGGGTGGGCGTGGGTGTGGACGTGGGCCGGGAGG
>WGCB01000425.1 GCA_015494005.1 Caldilineaceae bacterium | reverse complement strand
CCGCCGCACCCCGGTGATCCTCATCGGCTACAGCGGCGCGGGGCAGATCGCGGTGGGCGCCACCCCCTACCTGAAGGAGCTGATCCAGGCCCCGGTCTTCGTGGTCTCCCTGGGCGGGATCTTCAGCAGCGACCCGGGCCTGTTGGCCGCGGACCACTTCTTCCACCTCTACGGCACCCGGGATCGCATCCACAAGATCGGCGCCATCGTCTTCCCTGGCCGCTGGCCCTTCATCCCCTGGTCCGCCTGGAACCGGGCCCGGCGAGAGGGCAAGGTGACCCTCCTCTGCATTGGCGACATGACCCACGCGGGCGCGCTGGGCTACCTCTCCTCCAGCGCCCGCCTGCCTGACGGCACCCCCTACCTGGAGAAGACAGTCCAGACCATCGCCCACCTGCCCTATCGCCGCTACCTGCCCCAGGCCCAGGACGGGGCCCAGGCGGACCAGCAGCCGGGGCAAGGCTCAACGGAAAGCCAGGGGGACGGCCGGGACGAGCCCGAATTTTCCCCGGCCCACGATTGACCTGGCCGGAGCCTTGTGGTAGGCTATGCCGTCTGGGACGCGGCGTCCCAGCCCGATGGTTTTGCCAAGATTTCGCCCAAAATTTCAGCCCGCCGCACCACGGAAGAGGAACCTGGATCCATGACCCAAGAGACCGAGGCCAGCCCCAACCGCCCCCGGAAGGACCGCTCCCCGGAGCCGCCGGCCCGGGTGCGTTTCGCGCCCAGCCCCACCGGCTATCTGCACCTGGGCGGCCTGCGCACCGCCCTCTTCGACTGGCTCTGGGCCCGGCACACCGGCGGCCAGTTCATCCTGCGCGTCGAGGACACGGACCGGCGTCGCTACGTGCCGGGCAGCCTGGAGGATGCCATGCAGGGGCTCAAGTGGCTGGGGCTGGAGTGGGACGAGGGCCCGGACATCGGCGGCCCCTACGGCCCCTACGTCCAGAGCCAGCGCCGGGCCATCTACCAGGAGTACGCGGAGAAACTGATCCAGCTGGGCTACGCCTACCGCTGCTACTGCACCCCGGAGCGTCTGGAGCAGGTGCGGGAGGAGCAGCGGCGCAGGGGCGAGAAGCCGGGCTACGACCGCCACTGCCGCACCCTCTCCCCGGAGGAGCGGGCCAGGCTGGAGGCCGAGGGGCTCCCCTCCGTGGTGCGCTTCGCCGTCCCCCTGGAGGGAAGCACCACCTTCCACGACCTGCTCCGAGGCCCCATCACCGTGCAGAACCGGGAGCTCCAGGACATGGTGCTCCTGAAGAGCGACGGGCTGCCCACCTATCACCTGGCCGTGGTGGTGGACGATCACCTGATGAAGATCACCCATGTGCTCCGAGGCCAGGAGTGGCTGGCCACCGCGCCCCTGCACCAGCTCATCTACCAGGCCTTCGGCTGGGAGCCGCCGGTCTTCGTGCACCTGCCCGTCATCCTGGATCCCAGCGGCAAGGGCAAGATGAGCAAGCGCAAGAAAGTGGTGGACGGCAAGGAGTACCCCACCCTGGTGCGGGACTTCATCCAGGCCGGCTACCTGCCCGAGGCCATGTTCAACTACCTGGCCACCCTGGGCTGGAGCTACGCCGCGGAGCAGGAGATCTTCACCCGGGAGGAGGCCATCCAGCGCTTCGACCTGCGGGACATCAACCCCTCCCCCGCGGCCATGAACTACGAGAAGCTGGAGTGGATGAACGGGGTCTACATCCGGGAACTGAGCCCCCAGGAGCTGAAGGAGCGGCTTATCCCCTACCTGAGCCGGGACCTGGGGATCGACGAGGAGACCCTGCGCCAGGACCCGCGCCTGGACAAGCTGGTGCCCTTGATCCAGGAGCGGATCAAGCGGCTGAGCGAGGCCGGCCAGTGGATCGACTGGGCCTTCGTGGAGGCGGAGGCCATCACCTACACGGACCCCAAGCTGCTCCTGGGGCGCAAGCTGGACGCGGCCCAGAGCCTGGCCGTGCTCCAGGCCGGCCTGGCCATCTTGGAGCGCATCGAGCCTTTCGAGCACCAGGCCATCCAGGACGCGTTCCGAGCCAAGGCAGAGGAGATGGGCATCAAGGCGGGCAGCTTCTTCGGCCCCTTCCGAGGAGCCATCACCGGGAAGAAGGTCTCCCCACCCCTCTTCGAGAGCATGGAAGCCCTGGGCCGGGAGGAGGTGGTCAAGCGGGTGCGCCGGGCCATCGCCTTCCTGGAAGAGCAGCTCCAGGCCGCTTCCGAGCAGGCGTGATTTGGCCGGGGAAATTTTGCCAAAATCCGCTCGTTGTGGTAGATTATTGTCCGGTGAAATTGTTCGATGAACAACGCCGATGGGGGATAGTTTAATCGGCAGAACACCTGACTCTGGATCAGGCAGTTGGGGTTCGAATCCCTGTCCCCCAGCTAGAAACGAGAAAGCCGTCACGGAAACGTGGCGGCTTTTTTCGTGGCGGGGATTGGAAGATTGTCAGGC
>WGCB01000424.1 GCA_015494005.1 Caldilineaceae bacterium | reverse complement strand
GTCCACGAAGGTGGCCTCCAGGGGAGCCGCCAGCTCCGGCTTGGGGTGGCGGCTGGTGTAGAGGATGCGGCAGCCGAAGCCCCGCAGACGCCGGGCCGTGGCCGCGCCGATGCGTCCCAGCCCCACGATGCCCACCGTGCTGTGGTGGACGTCCCGCCCGGTGAGCCACATGGGCTTCCAGGTGGTCCACTCCCCCGCTTTCACCGCCTCCACCGCCTCGGGCAGGCGGCGGGCCGTGGCCAGGAGCAGGGCCACCGCCAGGTCCGCGGTGGTCTCCGTGAGGACGCCAGGCGTGTTGCCCACGGGGATGCCCCGGGCCGTGCAGGCGGCCACGTCGATGTGGTCGTAGCCCACGGACATGGTGCTCACCACCTTCAGGCTGGGCCCGGCCGCGTCCAGGAGCTCGTCGTCCACCCGCTCGGTGAGCAGGCAGTAGAGGCCATCCACCCCCTGGATCCACTCCAGCAGGGTGGCCCGGGGGATGGGATCGTCGCTGTCCCACAGGCGCGTCTCGCAGGCAGCCTGGATCCGCTCCAGGGCCTGCTCCGGGATGCGGCGGGTGATCAGGGCGAGGGGGCGGGCTTCGGTCTGGGGCATGGCGAGCTCACTTCCTGGTCTGGTCGGGTGGGTTTTCCTGGTCCTGGGGTCGGTCCGGGCGGGGCTCCTCAGGGGCCGGGGTTTCCTCCTGCCAGTAGTCGGCGAAGCGGCCGGCCAGCACCACCGGCACCCGCCCTTCCAGCAAGGTGCCCTGGGGGGTGTGCTCCTCCTTGTTCACCTGGCCATACTGGTGGAACTGGGAGACCAGCTCCCCCTGGCTGTAGGGGATGAGCACCCGCACCGGCACCATCTGTTGGCGCAGCACCTCGTCGATGGTGCGCAGCAGGTCGTCGATCCCCTCCCTGGTCAGCGCGCTGATGGCCACCGCGTTGGGGTAGCTGGCCAGGGCCTCCTCCAGCTTCTGCCGGGCCTGGGGATCCGCCAGATCCAGCCGATCGATCTTGTTCAAAGCGGTGACCACCGGCTTGTCCCCCGCGCCCAGCTCCTCCAGCACCTCCTCCACTGCAGCCACCTGCTCGTCGCTGTTGTTGTGGGAGATGTCCACCACGTGCAGGAGCAGGTCCGCCTCGTTGATCTCCTCCAGCGTGGCCCGGAAGGCGGCCACCAGAGTGGTGGGCAGCTTCTGGATGAAGCCCACGGTGTCGGTGAAGAGGGCCTCCCGTCCGCTGGGCAGCTCCACCCGCCGGGTGGTGGGGTCCAGGGTGGCGAAGAGCTGGTCCTCGGCCACCACCTGGGCGTCGCTGATGGCGTTGAGCAGGGTGCTCTTGCCGGCGTTGGTGTAGCCCACCAGGGCGATGACCGGCACGGGGTTGCGCCGTCGCCGCTGCCGGTACTGTTCCCGGTGCTTGTGGATCTCGGCCAGCTCCTCCTTCAGGTGGGAGATGCGCCGCCGGATCTCCCGCCGGTCCACCTCCAGCTGAGTCTCGCCCGGGCCGCGCACGCCCACGCCGCCGGTGGCGCCGCCGGCCCGCCCGCCGGCCTGCCGGGCCAGGTGAGTCCAGGCCCGGGTCAACCGAGGGAGCCGGTACTCGTACTGAGCCAGCTCCACCTGAACCGCGCCCTCCCGGGTGCGGGCATGGCGGGCGAAGATGTCCAGGATGAGCGCGGTGCGGTCGATGACCTTCACGTCCTCGCCCAGGGCTTTCTCCAGCTCCCGCTGCTGCCGGGGGGAGAGCTCCTCGTCGAAGACCACCACGTCCGCGCCCGTCTCCTGGACCAGGGTCTTGAGCTCCTCCAGCTTGCCCTTGCCGATGAAGGTGGCCGGGTTGGGGTGATCCAGGCGCTGGGTCAGCTGGCCCACCACCTTCAGGCCGGCCGTCTGGGCCAGGAGGCGCAGCTCGGCCAGGGAGTCCTCCATGCGCAGGAGGCTGGGCTTGTTGGCCAGCTCCACCCCCACCAGGATGGCCAGCTCCTGGGGCTCCTCGGTGCTGAGCAGCCCGGAGGCGTCCCTGGGCAGGGGCGGCTTCTCTTGGATCGAGCCGGAGCCGTAGTCGTCCACTCGGGTGATGGAGGGTCGGGGCTTGCGATATTTGTTGGGCATGGTTGGTTCCTGGGTTCGATTCCTGGAAAATCCAGGGCCCGGGCAGGCCAGGCGTCTCGGGGAAGCTGGCCTGGGCGGGGGATGCAGGGCGGAGGGCCCGGATCAGAAGAGATGCTCGTCCAGCGGCTGGGGGCCCGGGCCGGGAGTGCTGACCAGCACCTCCTGGACTTCGGGCATGGCGGCCAGGCGC
>WGCB01000423.1 GCA_015494005.1 Caldilineaceae bacterium | reverse complement strand
TCGGTGCATCTCCACCTGGCTCCAGGACGTGCCCCCAGCTCCGGCCACGTCGATGCCCTGCACTCCTGCGTTGATGAGCATCCGGGCCACCCGGGCGCTGATCCCCCAGCCCACCTCCTTGACGATGACCGGTACGTCCAGCGCATGGCAGACCGCCTCGATCTTGCGCAGCAGATCCCCCCAGTTCCGGTCCCCTTCGGGCTGGAGCACCTCCTGCAGGGGGTTCACGTGCAGGATCAGGGCATCGGCCTGGACCATCTCCACGGCCCGGCGGCACTCATCCACCCCGTAGCCGTAGTTGAGCTGCACCGCGCCCAGGTTGGCGAAGAGGAGGAGGGTGGGGGCCACATCCCGCACCCGGAAGGTGGCCGCGGTCTGGGGCGACTCCAGGGCTGTGCGCTGGCTGCCCATGCCCATGGCCAGGCCACAGGACTCCGCCGCCCGGGCCAGCACCTGGTTGATGTCCCGAGCCTCGTCCGTGCCTCCGGTCATGGAGCTGACCAGGATGGGCGCGGCCAGGGTCTTGCCGAAGAGGGTGACCCGGGTGTCCACCTGGGCCAGGTCCAGCTCGGGCAGGGCCTGGTGGACGAAGCGATAGCGCTCCAGCCCGGTGGTCAAACCAGGGAAGCGGACATCCTCCTCCAGGTTGATGCGGATGTGATCGGCCTTGCGGCGCTCGTGGGTCACGGCTCCACCGCCTTGAATGGGCGCCCACCGCTTCCACGGCGGGCCACGGGTCCAACGCCGGCCAAGTGCGGACAGCGCATCCGCGGCCAGCAGAGCTAAGTATACACAAACTCCCGCGCCTGGCAGAATTCCTGGCTTCCGTGTGCCGAGACGGGAACCCCGGCGCCCTGGAGCCGAACCCGGAGCCTTTCGCCCGTAACTTTTCCCCGTAACTTTTCCACCGTAACTTTTCCACCGTAACTTTTCCGCCGGTGTCGTGTTTCATGGATCGAAGATCCCGGAAGTCCAGCAGGTTTGACAGCTTCCTGACCAGTCGATACAATGATGAGCGCTTTGGCGCCGCCCGGTGAAGCGCTCCCGGAGGACCCATCGAGCACCCGCTGAAACGGCCACCGAAACGGCGTCGGCAGGGATGGGTTTCGCCGAGACAACCCGCCAAACGTGTCGCTTTCACACCTGTCTGTTTCCGGCGGCTTCGAACCAGGGGAAACCCTTTCATCGAGTAAGCAACCCGAATCCCATACCTTCCGAACCGAACACAAAGGGGGACACGAAATGTCGAACAGCGTTTTTGAGCGAGTCCGAGAAATTATTGTCGACCAGTTGGATGTCGATCCCGAAGACGTGACCATGGAAGCCTCCTTCAAGGATGACCTGGACGCGGACAGCCTGGACCTGGTGGAGCTGATCATGGCCTTCGAGGAGGAGTTCGGCGGCGAGATCAGCGACGAGCAGGCCCAGGAGATCGTCACCGTGGGCGACGTGGTCGCCTTCCTGGAGGCCCAGCAGAAAGAGGCCTGATGCAGGCTCATCCCGGATGGCCTTTCTCCAACGGCCAGGGCTTTCGACTACACGAACACATAAGGCGGGTTGCACAGAGCACGCAACTCGCCTTTTTCGTGCCGCCAGCCCGACCGGCCCACCCAGCTTTGGGACCCGATCATGCCTGACGTTGCCATGCCCAGCTACCAGCCCCAGACCGAGCGCTTCACCCTGCTGATCAACGCAGGCGGGCGCAGCCGGCGCATGGGCGAGGAGAAGGCCCTCATGCCCGTGCCCGGCAGCGGTGATCCCCTGGTGCGCCACGTGGCCCGGCGGCTCTGGGCCCTGACCGACGACGTGATCCTGGTGGCCAACGACGAGCGGGTCTGCGCGGCCCTGGCCCCCCTGGCGCCTCGGGCCTGCCTGGCCGACGTCCTCCCGGACATGGGGCCCCTGGGTGGGCTGGCCACAGGACTGGCCCAGTGCCCGGGCTGGGCTCTCTGTGTGGCCTGCGACCTGCCCTTGGTTCAACCGGCCGTCTTCCGCCACCTCATGGCCCTGGCCCAGGAGCGGGACAGCCAGGGGACGCCCCGCTGGGATGCGGTGGTCCCCCGGGTGCATGGACGGCCCCAGCCCATGCACGCCCTCTACCACCGCCGCTGCCTGCCCGCCATCCAGGCTCAGCTGGCCCGGAACCAGCGCCGCACCACCGACTTCCTGGCCCAGGTCCGCACCCGGATGGTGGAAGAGGACGAGCTGGAGCCCCTGGATCCCGGGCTGCGTTCCTTCTTCAACGCCAACACGCCGGACGAGTGGGCCCAGGCGGTCCGGCTGCTCCGGGATTCCGTGGTAAAATAGGTTCATGTCAAAAGAGTCCATGCGACGACAGAGACGTCACACCAAATTCAACCGCAAACCCAACCGCACAGCCAGACAGGCTACCGGCCGTCCGGGGAAAGGCGAGCAGTCGCCGGCCCACCGGGAGGAAGGAGCCGTGGTCAAGAACTGGGGCGGCAAGATCCCCGTGGCCCTCTCCTTCCCCAACAGCTACTACGTGGGCATGAGCAGCCTGGCCTTCCAGCTCCTCTACCGCTGGTTCAACGACCAGTCGGATGTGGTCTGCGAGCGGATCTTCTGGGAGAAGGGCGGGGACCAGGCCGGACGTCCCCTCCTCTCCCTGGAGAGCGGCCGCACCCCGGATGAGTTCAGCATCTGGGCCTTCACCATCTCCTGGGAGATGGACTACTTCAACGTGGTGGAGATGCTGCGCCAGGCCAAGGTGCCCCCGCTGGCCGAGGACCGTCAGCGCACCCGGCGCTGGGACGGCAGTCCCTGGCCCCTGCTCATCGCCGGGGGACCGGGCATCACCATGAACCCGGAGCCCATGGCCCCCTTCTTTGACGTGATCCTCATCGGCGAGGGGGAGGAGGCGGTGGAAGAGTTCCTAGAGCTGGCCCGGGAAGGCCTGGATCAGGACCAGGAGGCCCTGCTGGCCGCCCTGGACAGGCTACCCGGCTTCTACGTGCCCAGCCTGCGTCCCTCCAACCCAGAGCATCCGGACTTCCGCCCGGTCCAGCGGCTCTGGGTGCGGGACCTGAGCCGCTACCCCACCCACAGCACCCTCTACACCCCGGACACCGAGTTCGGCGAGATGCACCTGATGGAGATCGCCCGGGGCTGTGGACGGGGCTGCCGCTTCTGCCTGGCCGGCTACGTCTACCGCCCACCCCGGGAGCAGCCCCTGGAGCGGCTCATCCAGTGGGCGGAGTCCGCGATGAAGGCGGGACGGCGGCGCATCGGCCTGGTCAGCGCCGCGGTGAGCGACCACACCCAGATCGACGAGCTGGCCCTGGCCCTCCAGAAGATGGGCGCCAGCATCAGCGCCAGCTCCATGCGCATGGATCCCATCAGCGTGCCCCTGATCCGAGCCATGGCCGCGGGGGGCGCCAAGACCTTGACCGTGGCCCCAGAGGCCGGCAGCCAGCGCCTGCGCAACGTCATCAACAAGACCCAGACGGAAGAGCAGATGATGGCCGCCATCGCCCTGGCCGAGGAGTTGGACTTCCCCCAGCTCAAGCTCTATTTCATGGTGGGCCACCCCACGGAGACCGACGAGGACATCCAGGCCCTCATCGACTTCACCCTGAAGGCCCGGCAGATCTTCAAGCGACGGCTGGCCATCAACGCCACGCCCTTCGTGCCCAAGGCCCACACCCCCTTCCAGTGGGAGGGCATGACGGATCCCCGGCTAATCAAGCAGCGCCAACGGACCATCAACCGGGCTCTGGCTCGGCATGGCGTGGCCGTCCGGGCCGACTCGCCGGACTGGGCCGCGGTCCAGGCAGTGCTCAGCCGAGGGGATCGGCAGCTGGCCCAGGTGCTCCTGGCCATCCCCTCAGGCGGGCTGAGCGTGCGCAGCTTCTTCGCCACCCTGGCGGAACTCGGGCTGGAGAAGGAACGTTACCTGGGGCGGTTGGAGGTGGGTTCGCCCCTGCCCTGGGACATCGTGGAGAGCGGGGTGAGCCAGAACTACTTCCGCTACGAGCTGCGCCTGGCCGCCCAGAGCAAGACCGGGCTCAGCTGCCCGCCGGACAGCGCCGGCTGCCTCACCTGCCAGGCCTGCGACCCGGACTGGGCCTTCCGCTATGGGGCCCACGACCGGCCCATCCCCAACGCCCGGGGTGGCCCCTGGCGAGCCCAGGACTGGGCCCCCTGGACCAAACTCAAGAGCGAGAAACACCGCACCGAGCACGGAACCATCCAGATCGCTCCCGTCACGCTGGAAGGTTGAGTCCCCACTCCCCCATGCACCGCACTGTCCACGCCAACGGCGTCATCACCTACACCTTCGAGAGCCTGGCCGACCTGCCCGTCCACGCCCACGTGAGCACCCGGCACGGCGGCGTCTCCCCCGCCCCCTGGGCCAGCCTCAACTTCAGTGTGCGCCGGGGGGATGAGCCGGAACGGGTGGAGGAGAACTTCGCCCGCTTCTGCCAGGCCCTGGACGTGCGCCCCCAGGACGTGGTGCGCACCCAGCAGATCCACGGCACGGGCGTGGCCAAGGTGAGCTGGGACGACGCCGGTCAACGCCAGCCCGGCACCGATGCCCTGGTCACCGATGCGGTGGGGCTACCCCTTTTCCTGGTCTTCGCGGAC
>WGCB01000422.1 GCA_015494005.1 Caldilineaceae bacterium | reverse complement strand
CTGCTGGGCAAGTACGGCGAGGAAGGGGACAGGCTCATCTTCCGGGTGATGAAGCGGGGAGAGAAACTCCAGCGCATCCTGGCCAACCAGCCCACCGAGGACAACCTGGCCGATGCCGGTCTGCGCTACGACCTGACCGTGCCCCTGGCCCGGGTGGTGGCCGAACACCGGAACCGACTGCCCCGCTTCTTCAAGCGCTACCAGATCCAGCCCGTCTGGCGGGCAGACCGGCCAGCCAAGGGCCGCTACCGGGAGTTCTACCAGTGCGACGCGGACATCGTGGGCTCCCGCAGTCCCCTGGTGGAGGCGGAGGTCCTGAACGCTGGCGCGGAGATCTTCCACGAACTGGGCTTCGATCAGCCCGGCGACTTCACCATGCGGCTGAATCACCGGGCCATCCTGCGGGGGCTCATGGAGGTGACGGGCGTGCCGGACGCGTTGGAAAGCGACGCGCTGGTGGCCATCGACAAGCTGGACAAGATCGGCCTGGAGGGGGTGCGCCGAGAGCTGGCCCAGCGAGGCGTCCCCCAGGAGGCGGCGGAGAAGCTGCTGGGCATCATGGCGGACGCGCCCGAGGAGGTGGAGGCCTGCCTGGTCTGGCTGGGGGAACAGCTGGCCCACTCCCAGGTGGGGCGCCAGGCCGTGGAGGAGCTGGCCCAGGTGGTCCGCTACGCGGCCCTGGGGCCGGTGGCGCCTCACCTGAAGGTGGACCCCTACCTGGCCCGGGGCCTGAGCTACTACACCGGCGCCATCTTCGAGGTGGAGTTCCCTGGCGTGAGCGGCTCTGGTGGCGGTGGAGGGCGCTACGACGATCTGGTCGGCATGTTCAGCAACCAGACCATCCCGGCCTGTGGCTTCAGCCTGGGGCTAGAGCGGGTCCTCCTGGTCATGGCCGAGCGCAACATGTTTCCAGAGCAACTTCAGGGGCAGCCCCAGGTGCTGGTCACCCAATTCGACGAGGCGAGCATCCCCCAGGGCGTGCTTCTGGCCCACCGCCTGCGCCAGGCCGGCTTCCGGGTGGACCTCTACCCGGCCCTGGATCGCTACGGGCGGCAGTTCAAGTACGCGGACGAGCGAGGCATCCGCTACGCGCTGCTCCTGGGTCCGCAGGAGCAGGAGAAGGGCGTGGTGGCCGTGAAGGATCTGGTCAGTGGGGAGCAGGTGGAGGTGCCTCTGGAGGAGATCGAGGAGTGGCTCAGCGTCCGGGTGTGAGAGACAGACAAGGAGAGACGGGGAGTTTTTTCGGTCCCGGAATCTTCACGCCATCCTCCGCACCGCGGCGTAGGCCTCCAGCTCCTCCGCCAGCTCCTGGCCGGTGATCTCGCCCCGAGCGAAGCGGCGGCGGGCCAGTCCACTCCGCAGGCCCAATCCCATCCACACCAGCCCCCGCAGCGCCTGGACGAAGCCCGGGGGATAGCGCTTTCGATGTTTGGCGTAGAAGCGGAAGCGGCTCTGCCACAGCCGCCGGAAGCTGGTCCAGGGGATCTGCCGGCTGCTCTGCCCCTCGTGGTGGATCACCCGGGCCTGGGGCAGCGCGTGGACCCCCCAGCCGGCCTCTCCCAGGCGCAGGCACCAGTCCATCTCCTCGCAGTACATGAAATAGCCCTCGTCCAGCAGCCCCACCTGGCGGATGGCCTCCGCCCGCACCATCAGCGCCGCGCCCAGGACGAAGTCCACCGGGAAGGGCGCCGTGCCCTCCCAGAGGTGGCGGGGATAGCGTCCGTTCAGGCGGCTGTCCAGCAGGCGGGGGAGGAAGCGACGCAGGCCCGGCGTCCGATCCCAGGGGAGGAGATCCAGGGCCACCTGCATCAGCCCGGGGAAGCGGAAGGCCCCGTGCTGGAAGTGGCCATCCCCGTAGCGGAGGTGGGCGCCGCAGGCCCCGGCCCGGGGGTTCTCCTGGAGGAAGGCCACCATCTGGCCCAGGGCATCGTCCACCAGCTCCGTGTCCGGGTTGAGGAGGAGGATGAAGTCAGGTGATTGGGTGATTGGGTGATTGGGGACCTCACCCCTCCCCCAGCCACTGT
>WGCB01000421.1 GCA_015494005.1 Caldilineaceae bacterium | reverse complement strand
TTGGGCTCCGTGTCGCTCCCCACGCCGGAGAGGGTCACTTTCAGATCGTAGTAGGCGATGGAGCCCTTGGTGGGCGGATCCACCACCAGGAAGGTGGTGTCCGCGGCGGGGTAGACGGAGAGGACATTGGCCGCATCCCCGCCGACGGCCACGTCGAAGTCGCTGGCCGTGAGGGAGAGGCTCCACCCCGCGGGCACTGCAGTGCTCACCTGGACCAGGATCTTGTCCGGTGCAGACGGGTCCCCGGCGTTGACTGGCGCCGTCTTCAGGGGGTAGAGGATGTCGAACTGGGGCACGCAGGCCTGGCTGCTGGTGCTGTCGAAGTTGTCCGTTTCGCCCGTGTCCAGCTTGCCGTCGTAGTCGGTGTCCTCGCAGCCGTCCGGGGAGCCGTCGTTGTCGTTGTCCGGGTCCACCTCCTTGCGCAGGCCGTCGCCGTCCGTGTCGCTGCTGCGTTTGCTGTAGTTGCCGAAGACATCAAAGACGTACTCCCGCATGTCCTTCTTGTCCGGCACCCAGTCATCGTCCGTGTCCGCGTCGTAGGGGTCCAGGTTGAAGCGCACGGTCTCGTCGAAGTCCATGATGCCGTCGCCGTCGCTGTCCGTGGAGACGCTGGCCTCGTCCGTGCGTGCGGTGCCGCTGGTCGGGCCCACCCAGTAGCCGTCGATGTTCTGGCTGTCGTACTCCTGCCAGCGCTCGAAGTCCGGGGGCTGGTCCGGGTCCAGGACGTGGATGTACTCCTCGCCGTCCACCTCCTTGTAGCCATCCATGACCATCATGTGGCCTGGGTTGCGGAACATGATGGGCCGGTTGGCGTCGATCCAGCCCTTGACCTGGGCAAAGGTGGGCTTGCCGCCGGGCGTGTTGATGGTGGTGTTCAGAGCCCAGGAGATGCCCGCGTCCTCCTCGTCCGGGTAGTACATGCCTCGGGCGTAGCCCAGGTCGTTGTCCGGGATGCCATCGTTGGCGCCGGGCCGGGTGTTGCCACTCCACTCCTCCAGCACGTAGTAGCTGATGCGGTCCATGCTCAGCTTGGCGCCGCCGTTGTAGTAGCTGGCCATCATGCGGATGGAGGCCCGGACGCAGTACGCGCTGCCGTGGGCGTACTTGGTGGTGTCCGCGCAAGGAGGCTCCGTGCAGGGCGCGGGGGAGTCCCAGGCGTTCTCCGGGGTGTTCGTGGTGGGGTCCCCTTCCGGCGCGCCGTCCAGGCCCAGGAGATAGCTGTCCTTGTTCTGGCGCACCCGGCTGATGCCCAGGACCTTCTCCGCGCTGGCGCCCGCGGCGCTCACGCTCAGGTCCACCACCTGGATCTGGTAGGCGCTGCTCCAGCCGCTGGCTTTGCCCTGGCGGATGGGATTGATGCGCCAGTGATAGAGGCCAGGCTGGAGAGCCGGGTCCGGCTTGACGTAGGTGTTGCTCGTGGTGGTGTCGATGAGGGGGCTGGAGAAATCGCTGTCGTCGTCCAGCTGGAAGCGGTAGGCGCTGGCGCCGGAGGCAGACCGCCAGCTCAGGGAGAGGGTGGCCGTGTCCACCTTGGCCCCATCCTGGGGCGTGACGAAGGTCACCGGCTGGACCGGGTTGGGCGCGCCGGGGGTCAGGCTCTCCTTGGGATAGTTGGCCCAGGCGGCGGCCCCTTCCCCACTGGCGCCGGGATAGCGGCCGATGGACTCGTCTTTCTCCAGGATGTCGGCTTCGCTGATGTCGCCGAAGCCGTTCTCGAAGCTCACCGCGTGGCCGCTGGGCCAGACGCCGGCCGCCACCGCGTTGGCCCCTCGGGGGGCGTCGAATCCACCCCAGGCCACGAAGTCCACGATGTTCTGGCTGGTCAGGGCGCCGGGCCGGTAGAGGGCCACCTGCCCGGCTTCGTCCGGGAAGACATCCCCCAGGCCGGCCGGGGTGTGGAGCTCCACTTTGCCGTCGGAGGCGTCGTAGTCGTCCGCGGCCGAGCCCTGGCCGTCGAAGAGGATGAGCACGTAGGTCTCGTTGGGCAGGGCCGTGAGCTGGTCGGGGAGGGTGTAGACCTGGCCGTCCTCGTTGCTCACTTGCCACCCGGCCAGGTTGATGGTGGCTTGGGTTGAGCTCTGGATCGAAGCCGCGCCGCTCTGGGTCGTCCCGGAGGCGCTGACCAGGGGCAGGTAGATCCGCTCCATGGCCTGGCCCACCAGGAGCTCCACCCAGGCCGCTTCGCCGCTGGCCGGTTTGGGCATCACCTCGTTGATGACCACCGGCAGGCTGCTGGCGGTTTCGGCAGGCTCGGTCTGATCATGAGCCTCGAGCTGGCGGTCCATGCCGGCGCCCAGGGCCGAAGCCGGGGCCAGGACCAGGACCGTCAAGAGGATCCATGTCAGAGCGTGATGAATGGCGGTGCGTCGCATGGGAATTCCTCCTGTTTGGCATCCAGAGGGGTCCCCTCTGCAGAGGGGACCCCTCTGGACAGGGCGATTGTGTGGGTTGCATCACTTCTGGACCAGGGGCAGGTAGAGGTGCTTGCTGTAGTTCCAGATGCGCACCCGAACCGAACCTGCGAAGCCGTCCTCGGGCCGACGGTAGACGGTGATGGAGTCGGCCTTGAGGCTGCGCCAGTACGCGCCCACCCGGTCGTTCTCACTGTAGCCGCTGGGCGGGTTGGCGCCGAAGTCCGCGCCGCCGTAGTGGCGATGGTTCACGCCATTGACGCCTGTGGCCTTCTGCCATACGGAGAGGAAATAGGCCTCTGGAACGTCGCCCACCTGGTGGGTCAGAGTTTTGGCCTGGTTCTGGTTCACACCCACCCAGCCGCTGTCGTAGGCCGGCTTGGCCAGGCGCCAGATGCGGATGCGCACCTCGGACCCGTAGTCATCCTCGGGCCGACGGTAAACAGTGACGGACGAGTTGGTCAGAGTGCGCCAGTAGACGCCCACCCGGTCGTCCGTGCGGCTGCCACCGAAGGCCGTGG
>WGCB01000420.1 GCA_015494005.1 Caldilineaceae bacterium | reverse complement strand
GTTATCGGCTTGACAGACCATGTTTGGAGTTGGGAAGAGTTCCTGACTTTTAGATGTTATCAGCACCCGAAGGGGTGACTACTGATATTTTACTCCTTACTCCTTACTCGTTTTCTGTCACACCGGATGCAGCCCTGGAAACCCCAGCCCGGTGGTTTCGTCCCAGCCCATCATCAGGTTCAGACACTGGACCGCGCTGCCGGCCGCGCCCTTCATCAGGTTGTCGATGGCGCAGAGGGCCACCACCCGGCCGCTGCTTTCGTCCAAGGCGAAGCCCACGTCCGCGTAGTTGCTCCCGGCCAGGATCTTGGGCTCCGGGTAGCGGTAGATGCCCGTCCGCTCCTTGACCAGGCGCACGAAAGGCTCGTCCCGGTAGGTCTGACGGTAGGCCCGCCACAGGTCCCGCTCGGTCACCCCTTCCCGCAGGAAGACGTGGGCCGTGGCCAGCACCCCCCGCACATTGTCCACCGCAGTGGCGCTCAGGTGCACCCGGGTCTCTTGATAGTCCGGGGCCGTCTGGCGGATGGCCTGGAGCACCTCCGCGGTGTGGCGGTGGCCGATGGGGGCGAAGCTGCGCATGGCCCGGGCCCGCTCCGGGTGATGGGTGGCCTCGCTGGCCCGGTTGCCCCCCTCGCTGCTCCCCACCTTCACCTCGCAGATCACGTCCCGGCCCGGATGGGCCAGGCCCGCCGCGAAGAGGGGGCGGATGGCCAGGTTGGTGGCCGTGGCGTTGCAGCCCACGCCGCTCACGTAGCGGGCCCCGCGGATGGCCTCCCGGTTCAGCTCGGGCAGGCCGTAGACGAAGCGCTCCAGCCAGGCTGGGCTGGCGTGCTCCTTGCCGTACCAGGCCACGTAGTCGGCCGGATCCCGCAGGCGGAAGTCCGCGCTCAGGTCGACGATGCGCTCCGCCTTGGCCGCCAGCTCTTGGATGCGGGTCATGGCCCCGCCGTGGGGCAGGCAGCTGAAGAGCACATCGCAGGGCTCCAGCTCCCCGGCGGACGTGAACTTGAGCCGGGTGCGTCCCCGCAGGTTGGGGTGGGTGAAGTGGACGAACGCCCCGGCGTTGCGCTCGCTGGTCACCTGCTGGACCGTCACCTGGGGGTGGTCCAGGAGCAGGCGCAGCAGCTCTCCGCCCACGTAGCCGGACGCGCCGAGGATGGAAACGCGGGTCTGCCCGGTTGTCATGGTGTCAAACCTCCGTGACCGCAACATGCGTGATGATTCATTCGCCCACCAAACTCACCGAATCCAAGGCCGCCGCGGTCTCCTCGTCCCAGCCGTTGGCCGCGGCCCAGCCCTCCTCCGCCACCCGCAGGGCGAACTCCACCATGAGGCCGGGGATGTCCACGCCCGTGGGCAGGACGCTGTTGCGGAACTCCATGGTGTAGTTGACCTCGTTGACCAGCAGGCCCCGCTCCGGGTCCTCCAGGACGTCGATGGCCACCACGCCGCCGCCCACAGCCCGGGCCGCGCGTACGCAGAGGTCGTTCAGCTCCGGCGTCACCGGGCAGACCGAGGCCTTGCCGCCCCGGGCCGTGTTGGTGATCCAGTGGGGGGAGGTGCGGTAGATGGCGGCCACGGTCCGGTCCCCGATGACGAAGGCCCGGATGTCCCGCATGGGCTTCGGGATGTACTCCTGGATGTAGAAGATGGAGTGGTGGTAGGTGCCCAGGACCTCCTTGTGCTCCAGGATGGCCTCCGCGGCCTCCCGGTCGTTGATCTTGCTCAGCAGCCGGCCCCAGGAGCCCACCGCCGGCTTGAGGACCACCGGGTAGCCCAGCTCCTCGATGGCCTGGAGCGCGCTCTGGGGGGTGAAGGCCACCAGGGTGCGGGGGGAGGGGACCCCGGCCGCGGTGAGGGCGCTGGTGGTCTGGAGCTTGTTGCCGCAGATGTCCGCCACCCGGGCCGTGTTCACCGTGGAGACACCCCGGTCGTTGAGGATGCGCAGGCTGTAGAGGGCCCGTCCGTGGCTGATGCAACGCTCGATGATCACGTCGTAGTCCTGGTAGGGCTGGGCGTCGCCCTCCCTCTGGGTGATGTCGAAGACGAGGGTGCGGTCGTCCAGGAGATCGAACGCCACGCCCCGGTCCTGCAGGGCCTGGAAGAGCAGCTTCTCCTCCGCCCGGACCCGGCTGTACAGAATGCCGACTTTCATGGTTCTCTCCGTTGTCTGGGATGCTTGCGTTCTGCGATGCTTGCCTTCTGGGATGCTTGCGCTGTCTTCAGGCAATGGCTGGGAATGGGCGGGAGGCTCGGGGGCGCCTCCCTGCACGGCGTGGCGGCTACTCGCCCCAGTCCTCTTCCTCCTCCGGGGCCAGCTCCAGGACCACCGGGTCGATGCTCACCACCTCCAGGTCGGCCCCGCACTCCGGGCACTGGACGATCTCGTGCTGCATCACGTCCACCAGCTCCACCTGGGCGAAGCATTCCGGACATTCGGCAGTGGCTGAAATGGTTTGTAGAGACATGGGTTCCTCCGTGAATGGATGATTGTATGAACCAAAATCGATAATCCGTAATGCGTAATCCGTAAATCGTAACCTGATCGAGGGTGCTGGAAATAGTATGGCTCAGAATAGTTTGGAAAGGCCGCTGAAGAGCTGTGCGCCCGCGCATCGTTTCCTTACGGGTTACGCATTACGCATTACACACTCCCTGATCGCTTCCGCCACCTCCTCCGTCCCCGCGCGCCCGCCCAGATCCGGCGTGTGGGGGCCTTCTTCCAGCACGGCCTGGACTGCGGCGTCGATCTGGTGGGCCTCGGCTTCGTGACCCAGGTGGCGCAGCAGGAGAGCGGCTGCTCGGATGGCGGCCACCGGGTTGGCCACGCCCTGGCCGGCGATGTCCGGTGCGCTGCCGTGGACCGGCTCGGCCAGGACGAACTGCTCCCCCAGGTTGGCGCTGGGGACCAGGCCCAGGCCGCCCACCAGGGCCGCGCCGGCGTCGCTGAGGATGTCCCCGTAGAGGTTGGGGGCCAGGAGCACGTCGTAGCGCGCCGGTTCCTGGATCAGCCGGTAGAGCATGGAGTCCACCAGCTGCTCCTCCACCGGGATGTCCGGAAACTCTGCCGCCACGGCCAGGGCCGCCTCCCGGAAGAGGCCGTCGCTCACCTGGAGGACGTTGGCCTTGTGGACCACGGTCACCAGGGGCGGCCGGGCGCCGGGACGAGCCGCTCGGGCCCGGGCCTGCTGGAAGGCGATCCGGGCGATGCGCTCCGAGGCTCGCCGGGTGATGACCCGCTCCGCGATGGCGGTGTGGCCGCCCTCCTCCAGGCGCTCTCGTTTCGCGTAGAGACCCTCGGTGTTTTCCCGCACGACAAGGATATCGATCTCAGGGCGACTGCCTGGCACTGGCGACGAGACCAGGGGGCGAAGATTGGCGAAGAGATCCAGTCCTTTTCGCATAGCCATAATCGGGCTGGCGTAGCCTGGAGCCCGGTGGCTCGGGGAGGAGACGGCCCCGAAGAGGGCGCCTTGGCAGCCGTGCAGGGCCTCCAGGGTCTCCGGGGGCAGGGCGGTTCCTGTGCGCTGGAAGGTCTCCCAGCCGGCCTCCAGCTCCACGAAATCCAGGGGCAGGTCCGTGGCTTCCAGCACCCGGCGAGCCGCTGGGATCACCTCTCGGCCGATGCCGTCCCCGGGGATGAGGGCAATCGTGTACAGGGTTGGGGTCGTCATGTCAAGGCGCCTCGTGCGGGCTCAGAGCAAATGAACAATCAGTGATGAGTAATGAGTAATAAGTAACGTGTACCCAATCGGCGCTCCGTACCAAAAATCATTCAGGCAAGAATCGTTCAAGCACGACCTATTACTCATTACTCCTTACTCTTTAC